>NZ_CAWNIB010000274.1:0-17617 GCF_963874405.1 Vibrio sp. V08_P9A1T1 | reverse complement strand
ATTCTAGCCGATGCAGTAAAGGTCACCCTTGGCCCTAAAGGCCGTAACGTTGTGATAGATAAATCGTTTGGTTCACCTATTATCACCAAAGATGGTGTCACTGTTGCGCGTGAAATTGAACTGGAAGACAAATTCCAGAACATGGGTGCACAAATGGTGAAAGAAGTTGCTTCTCAAGCTAACGATGCAGCGGGTGACGGAACGACAACCGCAACGGTATTAGCGCAAGCGATCATCACTGAAGGCTTGAAAGCTGTAGCAGCGGGTATGAACCCAATGGATCTTAAGCGTGGCATCGACAAAGCTGTCGTGGCGGCGGTTGAAGCGTTGAAAGAGCTTTCAGTACCTTGTTCAGACACTAAAGCGATTGCGCAAGTGGGTACTATTTCTGCGAACTCGGATTCAAGCGTGGGTAACATCATTGCTGAAGCGATGGAAAAAGTGGGCCGAGATGGCGTTATCACTGTTGAAGAAGGCCAAGCACTGCAAGATGAACTCGATGTCGTGGAAGGCATGCAGTTTGATCGTGGTTACCTATCTCCTTACTTCATTAATAACCAAGAAGCGGGCAGTGTTGATCTAGATAGCCCATTCATCCTATTGGTTGATAAGAAAATTTCTAACATTCGCGAACTGCTTCCTGCACTTGAAGCGGTAGCAAAAGCTTCTCGTCCACTACTGATTGTGGCGGAAGATGTTGAAGGTGAAGCATTGGCGACGCTGGTTGTGAACAACATGCGTGGCATTGTAAAAGTTGCTGCCGTGAAAGCACCTGGTTTTGGTGATCGCCGTAAAGCGATGCTACAAGACATTGCTACCCTAACGGGCGGTACTGTGATTTCTGAAGAGATCGGTCTTGAGCTTGAAAAAGTGACCTTGGAAGATCTAGGCCAAGCGAAGCGCATCTCTATCACTAAAGAAAACACCACCATCATTGATGGTGCAGGTGAAGAGCAAGCCATTAAAGGTCGCGTTGCACAAATTCGTCAACAAATTGAAGACGCAACTTCAGATTACGACAAAGAAAAACTACAAGAGCGCGTGGCCAAACTGGCAGGTGGCGTTGCAGTGATCAAAGTCGGTGCAACCACTGAAGTTGAAATGAAAGAGAAGAAAGATCGCGTAGAAGATGCACTGCATGCAACTCGCGCAGCCGTTGAAGAAGGCGTGGTTGCGGGTGGTGGTGTTGCACTGATCCGTGCGGCTGCTAAAGTTGCGGGCCTTGAAGGTGACAACGAAGAGCAAAACGTAGGTATTCGTGTTGCACTACGTGCGATGGAAGCACCAATTCGTCAAATCGTGAAAAACGCGGGCGAAGAGGATTCTGTTGTGGCTAACAATGTTCGCGCTGGTGAAGGTAACAATGGTTACAACGCTGCGACGGGTGAATATGGCGATATGATCGACATGGGTATTTTGGATCCAACCAAAGTGACTCGTAGTGCGCTACAGTTCGCAGCTTCAGTCGCGGGCCTTATGATCACCACAGAAGCTATGGTGACTGAGCTACCGAAGAAAGAAGCGGCAATGCCTGATATGGGCGGTATGGGAGGGATGATGTAATCATCCTCTCTCAATAAGAAACCGGAGCTTGCCTCCGGTTTTTTTTCGCATAATTAGCTCAATCCTGACGTTTGAGTGATCCGACTCTTCTAGACTTCGTCTCTTCACTGATCACAATTTGGTGATGATGTGAGTGAAATAGCGTGAACAAACCCAATATTAACGGTTTCATTGGTCAATGGAGATCTTTATGAAAAAAGTACTTTCAGCACTAGCCGTAGTGGCTGCGTTATCTTCTTCTGTTGCGATGGCTGGCACTCCAGTTATGTTTTCTTCCATTAATAACTTCAATGCGCCGGATGAAAATGCGGTATCAGGTGTTCGTGTTGCGGCTCTTTACGGTAAAGTGAATGAAGTTAAAGGCTTAGATCTCGCCGTTGTTGGATTATCTGAAACTGACTCTACGACGGGTGTAAATTTAGGTCTTTTAGGGGCATCGAAAGTCAATCAAGAGATGACTGGTGCTTCACTCGGTTTGTTAAACTGGAATACAGGGCAAACCGTGGGTGCTAACGTGGGTGTAGTGAATCTGACCAACAATGTACAAGGTGCTAACGTCAGTCTAGTGAACTACTCTGAAGGTAATACCATGGTTGATGTTGGTGCAGCAAACTTCTCTGATACATCGAAAGTGCAAGTGGGTTTGTTCAACAAAACCACAAAAATTGAAGGTGTTCAGGTTGGTCTAATTAACTGTGCGGATAACGGTTTCTTTAAGTGTTTTCCTATCATCAACTTTGCTAAATAGCCGATGAATTGAAATCGAAAGAGCAGCATCAAGCTGCTCTTTTTTTTCACCTTATGTACGACGACGAAAGCGTTGATGAACACCACGGCGCAAACTTTGAAAGCTATTTTCTACCTTATCCACGCCATACAACACACACAATGCCAATACCGTGATAATGATGGATTGCTGTAAGTAACCAAGACCGATCATCAATCCCAGTGATGCCAGTACCCAAATAACAGCGGCTGAGGTGACGCCATGGATTTTCCCATCTTGAGTCATCATCACGCCTGCGCCTAAAAAACCAACCCCAGTAATAATTTGTCCAAGCACGCGAGCTTGATCTAAGGTGTTAGGGGACAGTGATACTGCCATCGCTAGAAAGAGATAAGTCCCTGAGATGATTAATATTGATGTGCGAATGCCCACAGGTTTACCGCGGGTTTGGCGTTCAACGCCAATCAGTAACCCATTGATAGCACAGCACAATAATGCAGACCAACTGAATGGACTAAGATCAAGAAATTGTCCGAGAGATTGCATGATGGTTTTCCCAAAAGTATGAAGGTAAGAGTTCGTTATTGACACCGAACCGCTCTTTTGAAGTTCTGTAATTACTCAAGATGCAGATCGAGTGGCGTTTTACTGGCTCTGCCACCGATTTCTCGAGTTAGCTTAGCAACAAGATAGCCCGAGACTCGCTCAATGACACCTGCCATTATTTCTTTTGCCTTTTGATCACTAACAAAAAAGTGCGCTGCGCCTTGCACTTTATCCAGCACATGCAAGTAGTAAGGCAAAATTCCTGCATCAAATAACGTTTCGCTGAGCGCGACTTGCGCGTCAACGCTATCATTAACACCTTTTAACAATACACCTTGGTTGAGTAAGGTAACATTGATGGCGCGCAGACGACTCATCTGCTGTTTGAATTCTAGATTGATTTCATTGGCATGGTTAATGTGCGTCACCAAAATGACTTGTAAGCGAGTTTCACGCAGCAGATCACACAATGCATCGGTGATTCGAGCGGGGATCACCACGGGTAAGCGCGAGTGAATACGCAATCGTTTAATATGAGGCACGCTGCTGATTGCATCGATGAGCCAACGCAGTTCTTCATCTTTTGCCATTAACGGATCACCGCCCGATAAAATGACCTCATTGAGCTCGGGATGCGCGGCAATATAGTCGACGCTTTGCTGCCACACCTGCTTTGAGCCTTTATTCTCTTGGTAGGGGAAATGACGACGAAAGCAGTAACGGCAGTTAATTGCACAACCACCTTTGACTATCATTAGCACTCGGTTGCGGTATTTATGCAGCAATCCCGGAATGGCATTGTTTTGCTCATCAAGCGGATCATTTGAGTACCCATCATGCCATTCAAACTCTTCATTGAGTGGTAAAACTTGACGCAACAGGGGATCGTAAGGGTTTCCTTTTTCCATGCGATCGACAAAACTTTGTGGCACTCGTAGTGCGAAGAGTTTGCGTGCGGCAAACCCGTTTTGCCAAAGGGCAGGATCAATCTCTAACTGCTGGAGAAGCTCGGCAGGGTTTGAGATCGCATTCGTTAATTGTTGAAGCCAGTTTTGCTCAACAGAATCAAGTTTTCGGGTTATTATATGCGGCATTGAATTTAACTCGAAGAATGGTAAGAGGAAAAAATGGCTACTGTTAGCACGAATGAATTTAAAGGCGGTCTCAAAATTATGCTTGATAATGAGCCTTGTGTCATTCTCGAAAATGAATATGTGAAACCAGGTAAAGGCCAAGCCTTCAACCGTGTCAAAATCCGTAAACTTCTTTCTGGCAAAGTGTTGGAAAAAACATTTAAGTCAGGTGATTCAGTAGAAACGGCTGACGTAATGGATATCGATCTTGATTATCTCTATAACGACGGCGAATTCTACCACTTTATGAATAATGAAACATTCGAGCAAATTGCGGCGGATAATAAAGCGGTGGGTGAAAGCGCAAAATGGCTAGTGGAAAACAACACTTGCATGTTGACGCTTTGGAACGGCAACCCAATTGCGGTAACGCCACCAAACTTTGTTGAACTTGAAGTGGCTGAAACTGATCCGGGCTTGAAAGGTGATACGCAAGGTACGGGTGGTAAACCCGCTACGTTGGTCACAGGTGCTGTGGTACGTGTGCCACTGTTCATCTCTATCGGTGAAGTGATCAAAGTGGATACCCGCTCTGGCGAATACGTAGGTCGAGTCAAATAATCACCTCAAAGTAAGTAAGAAGGTCGCTCGGTAAGCGGCCTTTTTTATTGCTCCAAAGCTGAGTGAGTGCCGTAATAAAAAAGAGCTGCCGAGGCAGCTCTTTGATGTCATCACTTTTCCATCTTTAAATCATAAAGATAAAAACGACAGCGAGCGCGGAAATCAGCCCAGCAAACGCATAACAAGCGATTTTACCCACTAAACCGGTGTGGAATTTTAGGTCATGCATACCGTGGTGGACACGGTGCATGGCATGCCACATCGGTAAAGCTAATGTGCCGATGATGAACAGCGCGCCGATGATGCTAGTTGCAAAACTCGAAACGCGTTCATAACTCATTGCTTCAGCATCGATAATGCCTAATGGTGCTAAAATACCCAACACGAGAATGGTGATCGGGGTAATCATCGCAAACCATGTTCCACCGGCACCAAACAGCCCCCACCAGATAGGTTCATCAGAACGTTTTGGCGTGCGATTTACCTTATAATTGTTGTTCATGACTATAAGCTCCTACACCACAATGAGAACAATCAGTGAGATAAACGCAACCGCTGCCCACTGAGTTAAGACGATGATTTTCTTGTCGATTAACTTACCTTTCAAGCGGATTGGCATCACTTGCGGCATCATGCTAAAGAAGGTTTGTGCATGCAGCAAACTCCCCGCTAACGCGACAATATTGATTGCGACCACCATTGGGTTTGCCATAAAGCTTAGCCAGCCTTCCCATGCTTCAGGGCCTTTAACCAAGCAGCCCAAGCCAAAGGTAAGGAATAAGGTAAAGAATATCAGTGGCAGTACCGTGGCTTCACGCAACATGTAGAAGCGGTAGAATGGGTGATCTTTCCACCAAGTACGTGTCATTTCACGAACGTAAGGTTTACGGTTACTCATCCTTATCCCTCCACTTTCTTTGGTGAACCGTCAGGTTTTAGCATGGCAATCACGAAGTCCATTGAAGATTCAACTTTGCCTTGGTTGACGGCTGCCGCTGGATCAACGTGTTTTGGACACACTTCAGAGCAGTAACCAACAAAGGTACAACCCCAAGCACCGTTATCACCATTGATAAGCTTCATACGCTCGGCTTTACCATGGTCACGGCTATCTAAGTTGTAGCGATGAGCAAGGGTTAATGCTGCGGGGCCAATAAACTCAGGGTTCAAACCGAACTGAGGGCAGGCCGCGTAGCAAAGACCGCAGTTAATACAACCAGCAAATTGTTTGTATTTGGCCATTTGCTCTGGCGTTTGTAAGTTGGTGCCATCTTCAGGTTTGCGATCGTTGCCAATGATGTAGGGTTTAATGGCTTCAAGACGCTCGATAAACGAAGTCATATCCACGATCAAATCTTTTTCAATTGGGAAGTTGGCTAAAGGTTCAATCTTCACGCCATTGGGGTAATCGCGCAGGAAGCTTTTACAAGCCAATTTAGGTACGCCATTGACCATCACACCACACGAACCGCAGATCGCCATACGGCAAGACCAGCGATAAGAGAGATCCTTATCGAGGTTATCTTTGATGTAGCCAATCGCGTCGAGCACTGACATGGTGTCATCAAAGGGAACTTCAAACGCTTGCAGGCGTGGCTTAGCATCTTTTTCTGGGTCGTAGCGCAAAATGTCTACTTTTTGAATGCGATTTGCTGACATTATTTTTGCTCCTCTGCGCTTTTCTCTTCTGCCGCTTTTTCCGCGGCGGCAGCCTGTTCTGCCGCTTCACCATAGAGACGAGCTTTCGGCTGAGATTTCGTGATCTTAACCGCGCTGTAGTCGATACTTGGAGCGGCATCTGGTTGATAGAAAGCTAAAGAGTGCTTGAGGTAGTTCACATCATCACGCTCAGTACAACCTTCGTCTAACCGCTGATGCGCACCGCGAGATTCTTTACGCAAGATAGCTGAGTGAACCATAGCTTCAGCCACTTCAAGGCCATAACCGACTTCGATAGCGTACAGAAGGTCGGTGTTGAACACTTTGCCTTTATCTTTAATGCTAATGTTCTTGTAGCGTGCTTTTAGCTCGGTGATTTTATCAATCGTCGCTTGCATTAAATCTTCTTGGCGGTAGATACCACAACCCGCTTCCATGGTGTGACCCATCTCAGTGCGAATGGTGGCCCAGTTTTCATCACCTTCTTGGTTCATTAACGCTGCAATACGCTCTTCTACGGCTTTGACTTGTTTGGCGATAGATTCATCGTTCCAACCTTTGAATTCCGCTGCGCGTTTCACTGCACTTTCACCCGCAACGCGGCCAAAAACCACAAATTCAGCTAACGAGTTAGAACCCAAACGGTTTGCACCATGCAAGCCAACCGAGGCACATTCGCCGACAGCAAACAGACCTTTGATGCGCGTTTCACATTGTCCATCCGTTTCGATACCACCCATGGTGTAGTGTACGGTTGGACGAATTGGGATCGGCTCTTTTGCTGGATCAACGTTGACGTAAGCTTTCGCCAATTCGCAGATAAACGGCAAACGCTCTTGTAAGTACTCTTCACCGAGGTGGCGAAGATCAAGCAGCACCACATCACCAAGCGGATGTTTGATGGTGTTGCCTTTCTGTTGTTCATGCCAGAAAGCTTGAGAAACTTTGTCGCGAGGACCGAGTTCCATGTATTTGTTTTTAGGCTGACCCACCGGAGTTTCTGGGCCCATACCGTAATCTTGCAGATAACGATAGCCATTTTTATTGACGATGATACCACCTTCACCGCGGCAGCCTTCCGTCATCAAAATACCCGTGCCAGGTAGGCCAGTTGGGTGGTATTGCACGAACTCCATATCGCGTAGAGGGACGCCATGACGATAAGCCATCGCCATACCATCGCCGGTTACAATGCCGCCGTTGGTGTTGCAGTGGTACACACGGCCCGCGCCACCAGTGGCTAATACTACAGATTTTGCTTTGATGGTTACTAGCTCACCTTCGGACATATGAATCGCGATAAGCCCTTGAACTTCGCCATCTTCAACAAGTAGATCCACCACGAAATACTCATCAAATCGATTGATTTGTGGGTACTTCATTGAAGTTTGGAAGAGGGTGTGAAGCATGTGGAAGCCTGTTTTGTCAGCCGCAAACCAAGTACGCTCGACTTTCATGCCACCAAAACGGCGTACGTTGACTTCGCCATTTTCTTTACGGCTCCATGGGCAACCCCACTGTTCCATTTGCACCATCTCGCGGGTCGAGTTGGCCACAAAATATTCAACAACATCCTGTTCACATAGCCAATCTCCACCACCAACGGTATCGTTGAAGTGGTTGTCAAGGCTATCTTCTTCCTTGATAACTGCTGCTGAGCCTCCTTCCGCTGCAACCGTATGAGATCGCATAGGATAAACTTTAGAAATCAGAGCAACTTCTAAATCAGGGTTTGCTTCAGCGGCTGCAATTGCAGTGCGAAGACCAGCGCCGCCTGCGCCGATGACTGCGATATCTGTGGTGATAATTTGCACAGTTATCCTCCGGTGTGTGATGCGGAAAATCCGCTTGTTATAGTTAAAGGTTCGTAAGCCTTAAGTGGTACGGGTAGTGTAGAAGAGCTGTGTAAGGAAAAAATTGATTCTGTTAGGTTTTTGCTTCGGAAGTGCAAGCGCGAGCATACTTATTTTTCTTTGTGTGATAATAATCACGTTAGAATTTGGAATTGCGCTTTAAGTCAGTAAAATTCATATCATCCAAACTTATGTGTGCCAGAACATGAATAGAAAAAACTGGATGCCAACCGCATCAATATCACAACTCAAACAGCGTGCTCAGTTACTCAAGCAGATCCGCCATTTCTTTGAACTACGAGATGTATTGGAAGTCGATACACCAACCATGAGTCATGCCACGGTAACCGACATTCATTTGCAAACCTTCCAAACCCAATTTGTTGGCCCAGGGTATGCTGATGGCCGTCAACTTTATTTAATGACCAGCCCAGAGTTTCATATGAAACGACTTTTGGCGGCGGGGAGTGGTTCGATTTATCAGATCAATAAAGCGTTTCGCAACGAGGAAAATGGCCGCTATCACAACCCAGAATTTACGATGTTAGAGTGGTATCGGGTTGGTTTTACTCACCATGATTTAATGGATGAGATGGATCAATTGCTGCAACTTATTTTGCAGTGTGGAGCGGCGCAGAAGATGAGCTACCAACAAGCATTTTTGCAGGTACTTGGGGTTTGTCCGTTAGAAGGCTCAATGGACGAGTTAAAAGCGGCTGCGAGCCGATTAGGTCTAAGTGACATTGCTGAGCCAGAAGAGGATAGAGATATCTTACTGCAACTGCTATTTAGTGTCGGTGTTGAGGCGGAAATTGGTCAACAGGTACCGGTTTTTGTTTACGATTTTCCTGCATCACAAGCGGCACTAGCTAAGATTAACCCGCAAGATCATCGTGTTGCGGATCGCTTTGAGGTCTATTTCAAAGGGATTGAACTTGCGAATGGTTTTCATGAGCTGGACAACCCACAAGAGCAACTGGCTCGTTTTGAAGCGGATAACCAAAAGCGTAAAACGATGGGGCTGGTCGAACAGCCGATTGACTACCACTTGATAGCGGCGTTAGAGGCTGGCTTACCTGAATGTTCAGGAGTGGCGCTTGGTATTGATCGCTTGATTATGCTGGCGTTAGGCCAAGATCATATTGATAACGTGACGGCTTTTCCTTTTCCGATAGCTTAAGCTTTTAAGCTGATGTGGATTGCGCGCTTGTAGTGCGATGAGCGCGCTGAAAAACGGCAACAGTTTCTTATTATGCAATGTAAGCTCTCGCGTCTGGCTGACAACCTCGTTATACTCCTTGTCTGATTTTAAGCCCACATTGCAAGAGCACAGAATATGCAAGAGTACATCGAATTTTTCCAACACAATATGATTCTATCTTTGGCATGGGTAGGTATTCTCGTCGCCTTAATAATGAGCATCGTGAAATCAACCACGGCAGCCTATAAAGAGATCACCGCTTCACAAACGACGCTTTTAATGAATCGTGAAAACGGTGTTGTTGTCGATATCCGCACGAAAGATGAATTTAAAAAAGGCCATATTACCGATGCGGTTCACATTTTACCGTCAGATATTAAATCCGGTAACTTGGCTAGCCTTGAAAAGCACAAGTCTGACCCAATCATTGTGGTATGTAAAACGGGTCAAACCGCGCAAGAGAGTGCCAACCTGCTTGCTAAAGCTGGGTTTGAGAATGTGAATTTACTGAAAAATGGTCTTGTAGCTTGGAATGAAGCGAACTTGCCATTGGTTCGTGGCAATAAATAATTCACTGATCGCGGTTATCTTGAACTGAGTGTGCTGGCTGAAAAGCCAGCATTTGATGCTAAGAGTTGTGATGTTTTCCACGTAATCGTGAGCTCATCTAGTCATTCGAAATCAGCTCGGTTAGTCTAAAAGCAACACTGAATTTGTAAGTATTTAAGGATTTAATCATGGCTGAAGCCGCACAACAAACAGCACAACAAAATTTCGCAATTCAACGTATCTTTCTAAAAGATGTCTCTTTTGAAGCGCCAAACTCACCTGTTATGTTCCAAAAAGAGTGGAATCCAGATGTGAAGTTGGATCTTGACACTCAAAGTCGTGATCTGGGTGAGGGTGTGTATGAAGTCGTATTACGCCTAACGGTGACAGTGAAAAACGCGGAAGAAATCGCGTTCTTATGCGAAGTGCAACAAGGTGGTATTTTTACTGCTGAAAAAATGGAAGCGGGTCAACTTGCTCATTGTTTAGGTGCATTCTGCCCGAACATTCTGTTCCCATATGCACGTGAAACAATTTCTAGCTTAGTTGTTAAAGGGACATTCCCACAACTTAACCTTGCACCAGTGAACTTTGATGCATTGTTCATGAACTACCTACAACAACAAGCGACTCAAGGCGAGCAAGCAGAAGCTTAATCGTTAATGACGTGAGATCATTAACGTTGGCGTTCCACGTCAGACTTTGATGATAAAAAATGCACAAAGCATCCCAGATAATGATGGTGCGTTGTGCATTTTTTGTTTATTTCGAATGCCAATACCTCCGTTCCTTGCTACTCCGTATTGAAAGCTGTATCGGAAGGAATTTAGGTATAACATGACAACACGAATAGCAATGGACGAAACAATGACAGATCCTAACAGTATTTACGGTAAAGCGATCACCATGACAGTAGTTGGTGCGGGTTCTTACGGCACATCTCTGGCGATTTCTTTAGCACGTAACGGTGCTAATGTTGTCCTTTGGGGACACGATGCTAAGCATATGGCTCGTCTTGACGCTGATCGTGCTAACCAAGAATTTTTACCCGGTATTGATTTTCCCGATTCGCTGATTGTGGAAACCGATTTGAAAAAAGCGGTACAAGCGAGCCGCGATTTGTTGGTTGTAGTTCCGAGCCACGTATTTGGCCTTGTTATGAAGAGTTTAAAGCCTCACTTGCGTGATGATTCCCGTATTTGTTGGGCAACCAAAGGGCTTGAACCTGAAACGGGCCGGTTACTGATGGATGTGGCCTATGACACCATTGGCGAGCGCTATTCATTGGCGGTGTTATCTGGGCCGACTTTTGCTAAAGAGCTGGCGATGGGAATGCCTACCGCAATTTCTGTTGCTTCGCCTGACGCGCAGTTTGTCGAAGATCTGCAAGGCAAAATTCACTGCAGCAAAACTTTCCGCGTTTACGCCAATAGTGATTTTATTGGCATGCAGCTAGGTGGTGCGGTGAAAAACGTGATTGCGATTGGCGCTGGCATGTCCGATGGGATTGGCTTTGGTGCGAATGCGCGTACTGCATTGATTACGCGCGGTCTGGCCGAAATGTGCCGTTTGGGTGCAGCGTTAGGTGCTCAGCCAGAAACTTTTATGGGTATGGCCGGATTGGGTGACTTAGTGCTCACTTGTACCGATAACCAATCACGTAACCGTCGCTTTGGTTTGGCGTTGGGACAAGGGAAAGACGTGGATACGGCGCAGCAAGAAATTGGCCAAGTGGTTGAAGGTTATCGCAACACCAAAGAGGTGTGGTTATTAGCGGCGCGCATGGAGGTTGAAATGCCAATAGTTGATCAAATCTATCAAGTGCTGTATCAAGGAAAAGATGCGCGTGTTGCAGCACAAGATTTGCTGGCTCGTGATAAAAAAGCAGAACGCTAATTCATTGCTCATGATTAGGCACAAAGCCTATTAGCAATCTACATTGACGCTCTAGAGATTGGATGAGGAAGGGTGATCAACCAACGATGAAACATTGCGAAAAACTCAAAGTGTGGCAAGCCATAGTCAAAGAGGCGCGCGAGCAGTCAGAACAAGAACCGATGCTGGCAAGTTTTTATCATGCCACTATTATTAAGCATGATAGTTTAAGCTCGGCCTTGAGCTACATTCTTGCCAATAAGCTGAATACGGCCTCAATGCCAGCGATGGCGGTGCGTGAAGTGGTCGAAGAGGCATTTGCCGCAGACCCCAGCATTATGGAAGCGGCGGCGTGTGACATCTGCGCGACTGTCAATCGCGACCCCGCGGTATCTATGTTTTCAATGCCTCTACTTTATCTCAAGGGCTACCATGCCTTACAAGGCTATCGCGTCGCGAACTGGTTATGGAAGCAAGGTCGAGTGGCGTTGGCTACCTATTTTCAAAACCAAATCTCGGTAGCTTGCCAAGTGGACATCCATCCTGCTGCACGTATTGGTCGCGGCATCATGCTTGACCATGCTACGGGCATTGTGATCGGTGAAACCGCGGTGGTGGAGAATGATGTCTCTATTTTACAAGATGTAACGCTAGGCGGAACGGGTAAAGAGTGCGGCGATCGCCACCCGAAAATTCGTGAAGGCGTGATGATTGGCGCGGGTGCCAAAATTCTCGGTAATATTGAAGTGGGCGAAGGGGCGAAAATTGGTTCTTGTTCGGTGGTATTGCAAGCGGTGCCTCCGCACACTACCGTCGCTGGAGTGCCAGCCAAAATTGTCGGTCGTCCGCAAACCGATAAGCCTTCGCTAGATATGGACCAACAATTTAATGGCCGTTCTCAAAGTTTCATTGCCGGTGATGGTATTTGATTTGGTCGCGGAAAACAAAAAGGGTGATGCTCACAGAGCATCACCCTTTTTTATGGTTGGCATTAAGCCATTGCATCGAGTTCAGCAAGCACTTCTTCAGCCCAATCAACCCACGCTTGGCGAACCAGTAGGTTGCGGCGTAGTGTTAGACGCTCAAGGCGCTGTAGCTTATCGAGAGTAGCTGGTGTTGCATAGTACGCAGACTCAATCTCTTTGTAGTGAGCAACCAGTTTTTTCGATTCTTCAACTAATTCACCCAGTTGAATTCGGTAAGGTGTTGCTGGTTGTACCGAGCAAGCGATCAATTTAGCGCTAAATTCATCACGTACGGTTGGGTGAGCTGTAGGTTGGTCAAACCATTCACCTAAAGCGCTGCGACCTGCATCGGTGATGGAGTAAACTTTACGATCTGGCTTGCCATCTTGCGGTTCTAATACACAAGTGACTAGGCCTTGTTGACCCATTTTATTCAGTTCGCGGTAAACTTGTTGGTGGCTGGCTTTCCAAAAATAGCCAATGCTCGAAGAGAACTCTTTTGTGATGTCGTACCCTGTGGCATCGCGAGTGCTCAAAACAGTGAGGATAACGTGTGGTAATGACATGTCTTTAATCCAAATGGTTAATAAACTCAAAAACAACTTGCTCAAACTCGTGTTGTGCTTCTGATGGCATCAATCATGAATGAGTTTAAGCAACACCCACCGTTCTATTGACGGAGTGGGTTGTGTCACCTTAAAAAGCCGTTTATCACCTAGGATTATATGCGTGACGCATATCGACCTGCGATTTGTTATGTTTGTATGCTACCGCAGAGGAGCAGTAGTATATCTAAATAATAAGCATAAAGTAGAATACTTTGTTAGTTTAGCTTAAAAAACTGATAATATGCTCAATAATTTTTGTGATTTAAAATAAAAAGCCGCACAGAGGCGGCCTTTTAGCTAGTTTGTGAAATAAAATGCTGTTACTTAGCCTGTGTTACGCATTCCTGCTGCAATACCCGCGATAGTCACCATTAAGGCTTCTTCTAACTCTGCTGGTGCGGTTTCGGTTTGGCGGGTGCGGTACAACAGCTCTGCTTGCAGCATATTTAATGGCTCAACATAGATATTGCGCAAACGGATTGACTCTTGACCCCAAGGATCGCTTTGCATCAAGTTCTCATTGTTTTCTACATTTAACACCGCTTTGATGTCTTTCTGTAATTGAGAACGCAAACGCTCACCGAGCGGGCGTAACGATTCATCGACTAGGCGTTCATCGTAATAGCGTGAGATTTCAATGTTGCACTTGGAGTAAACCATCTCTAGCATGCCTAAACGCGTTGAGAAAAATGGCCATTCACGGCACATCTCTTCCAGCAGTGCTTGGTGTCCTTTATCGATAGAAAACTGAATTGCTTCTCCCGCACCTAGCCAGGCTGGTAGCACGAGGCGGTTTTGGCTCCAAGAGAAGATCCACGGGATTGCACGTAAGCTTTCGACCCCACCATTAGGGTTGCGTTTAGCCGGACGTGAACCGAGCGGTAATTTACCCAGCTCTAGCTCTGGCGTTGCTTGGCGGAAGTACGGGACAAAGTCCGGCTCGCCGCGAACAATATGGCGATACGCTTCGCAAGAGACTTCAGACAATACCTCCATTAAGTCGCGCCAATCTTGTTTTGGCTCTGGTGGTGGCAGCAGGTTCGCTTCTAAAATGGCGCTGGCGTACATCGTAAAACTATTGACCGCTACTTCTGGTAGACCAAGTTTAAAGCGGATCATTTCGCCTTGCTCCGTCACACGCAAGCCACCTTTTAAGCTTTTGGGTGGTTGTGAAAGCAGTGCCGCATGTGCTGGAGCACCCCCGCGACCAATGGTGCCGCCACGTCCATGGAATAGTGTCAGTTCAATTCCAGCCTCTTCACTGACATTAACCAAAGCTTCCATCGCGCTGTATTGCGCCCAACCGGCGGACATTACACCTGCATCTTTAGCGGAATCAGAGTAACCAATCATCACCATCTGGTGGTTTTGAATAAAGCCACGATAGAGATCAATGCCCATTAGTTGGCGGATCACCGTTTCTGCGTTGTTTAAATCATCCAAAGTTTCGAACAGTGGACAAACGTCCATGCGGTAAGGGCAACCACATTCTTGCAACAATAGATGTACGGCAAGTACATCTGATGCGGTACGAGCCATCGAAATCACATAAGCACCAAAGGCTTCGCGAGGCTGAGAAGCAACGATTTTACAGGTGTCGATCACCTCTTGTACCGCTTCTGAAGGCTGCCAGTCACGAGGTAACAAAGGACGTTTTGAGCTCAACTCATTGGTGAGAAACGCAATTTTGTCTTGCTCGCTCCACTGGTCATAATCACCAATGCCTAAATAACGGGTGAGCTCGGAGATCACATCAGAGTGACGAGTGCTCTCTTGGCGAATGTCCAAACGTACAAGATGCACACCAAACGCTTTAATCCGGCGCAGAGTATCAAGCAGCGAGCCATCGGCAATGACGCCCATGCCGCATTGATGTAAAGATTGGTAGCAGGCATAAAGCGGTTCCCACAACTGTGCGATATTTTGCAGTGGTGCTTTGCGTGCCAGTTGTTGGCCATTGATCTTGGCATCCAACACTTCCAGTGTTTCGTTGAGCAGTTCACGCAGGCGTTTGAGAATGGCGCGATAAGGTTCGTGTTCATCTATGCCAGCCAGATCGCGTAGCGCGTCACTGCATTTGGTCATCGACAATTCGCTGACCAGCTCATTGATATCACCTAGGTAGAGATCGGCCGCTTTCCAGCGAGAAAGCAGCATTACTTCACGGGTGATTTTATGAGTCACAAAGGGGTTACCATCACGGTCGCCGCCCATCCACGAAGAGAAATGCACAGGGCGTGCATCAATTGGTAGTCCTTCACCTAAGTAGTTGGTGAGGTGCTCATCAAATTCACGAAGAAAATCAGGCACGGCTTGCCATAGAGAATTTTCCACCACCGCAAAGCCCCATTTTGCTTCATCCAGTGGCGTAGGGCGCTGCTTACGAATCACATCTGAATGCCAGCTTTGCGCGATCAACTGTTCTAAACGGCGTTCGGTTTTTTGGCGCTCTTTAAATGAAAGGTCACTGAGTTCAAGCTTGGAGAGACACTCGTTAATTTTCACCAGCTTGTTGATCATCGTGCGGCGTGTAATTTCGGTTGGGTGAGCCGTTAGCACTAACTCGATATTGAGATCGCGTACCGCTTGAGCAGCATCCAATTTACTGATTTTATTTTGATTCAGTTTAGTAAACAGTAAATTAATCGCATCAGGCTCACACACATGTTCTTCACAGTGACGTGAAATGGTGTGGTACTGCTCGGCCATGTTGGTTAAGTTAAGAAATTGGTTGAATGCCCGCGCTACTGGGGTGAGCTGTTCGTTGGGAAGGTTTTTGATCTCTTCAACCAAGCTGTCTCGGTCGGCTTGATTGCCATTACGGGCTGATTTTGAAAGTTTTCGGATGGTTTCCACTTTCTCTAAGATAACGTCACCATGGGCGTCCTGAATGGTGTTGCCCAGCAAACGGCCAAGCATGCTCACGTTACTTTTGAGCGCAGCGTATTTTTCGTTCATTGTCATCCTGCCTTGTAAAAAAATTACATCCATTGTTCCTTGCTAAGTACACAATCTAGCGAAAAGATCCCTGTAGAGTCAAATAAAGCCGACTATTTTTACGATTATTGCTGAATGTTATTGAACGTGATCATTTGGTGAATAATTGGCGTAAATTACTGAAATTTTATTACAAAAATGCCCGACCGTAGAAACGCTGTCAGGCATTTATCGCTTGAGTAAGCTTGGTAGGCTAGAAGCAGTATTTATACATTGCTTTGGACAAAATCGAGATGGTTGGATCAATAAATTCAAACGCTAGGAATTCATCCGGTTGATGCGCTTGATCGATCGAACCCGGGCCGAGTACCAGTGTTGGGCATAATTGTTGTAAGAACGGTGCTTCAGTACAGTAATTCACGGTTTGTGAAGCGGTATTGCAAATCTCTTCAATGTTGCCAATAAAGGGGTGATCATGCTGACATTCATAACCCGGAATCGCATCATGCAGCGCGGTAATCTCAATGCGGCCGGGCCATTTTGCACTGACTTCATTCAGTGCATTGCGCAGCAAGTTATCGAGCCCATCTAGACTCATGCCGGGCAGCGGGCGCACATCGTAATGCAATTCGCAGCAGCCACAAATGCGGTTTGGACTATCGCCACCGTGGATATGACCGAGGTTCAAAGTAGGGTGAGGAATGGCAAAGCCTGGGTGATGGTACTCTTTGATCAATTTGTCGCGCAGTTGCATTAACGCGAACAGCACTTCATGCATGATTTCGATGGCATTTACGCCCAGAGCAGGATCAGACGAGTGGCCCGATTTTCCTGTCACTCGAATAGCGTTGGCTACGTGGCCTTTATGGCCGCGGATGGGCACAAGGCTAGTCGGCTCACCAATAATGCAGTAATCCGGTTGAAATGGTGCATGTTCAGTGAAATGACGCGCGCCGAGCATAGTGGTTTCTTCATCACAGGTAGCCAACACATACAGCGGTTTAGTCTGTTTACTCCAATCGACTTTTTTCACCGCTTCGTAGATAAAAGCAAAAAAGCCTTTCATGTCTGCCGTGCCTAAGCCATAGAAACGATCATTGGCTTGCGTTAACGCGTGTGGTTCAAAATTCCAACGTCCTTCGTCAAATGGAACGGTATCACTGTGCCCCGCGAGCAGTAGGCCACCTTCGCCGCACCCTTTCTTCGCCACTAAATTGTATTTTCCCGGCGCGACTTCAATGGTGTCGACTACAAACCCTAAGCTGGAAAACCAGCTTGCCAATTTATCAATCACACTCTGGTTACCTTCGTCCCAACGAGCATCTGTGGAGCTGATGGAAGAGGTCGAAATCAGACCTTGGTAAACCTCAAGAAAACTGGGTAATTGCATATTATCTTTGCTCCTAGTATTGACAGAGTAATTGCGAGAAGGTAAAACAC
>NZ_CAWNIB010000273.1:0-18004 GCF_963874405.1 Vibrio sp. V08_P9A1T1 | reverse complement strand
CATCATTCTGTTTCTCTGGTTTCTTCATAGCCTGTAGTAGACTACCACTTTTTTGCATAAAAGTTTGAGATGGAGATGAGCTTATGACGGGTATTCTTGATTCTGTGAATCAGCGTACGCAACTCGTTGGTCAAAACCGATTAGAACTCTTAACGTTTCGTCTAATGGGACGGCAACGTTATGGTATCAACGTATTTAAAGTTAAAGAGGTGCTCCAGTGCCCTAAGTTAACTTTGATGCCCAATTTACATCGCCTAGTCAAAGGTGTTGCTCATATTCGTGGTCAAACCGTTTCTGTCATTGATTTGAGTTTGGCCGTGGGCGGACGTCCCACCGCGGACCTTGATAAGTGTTTTGTGGTCATTGCTGAATTCAACCGATCTATCCAAGCTTTCTTGGTCAGCTCGGTGGATCGAATTGTAAACATGCACTGGGAAGCCATTCTTCCTCCACCAGATGGCTCAGGCAAAGATAACTACTTAACCGCAGTCACCAATATTGATAACGAATTGGTAGAAATTCTCGATGTAGAGAAAATTTTGGCAGAGATTTCTCCGGTTAATGAGACAATGGATTCATCGATTGGTGAATCGATCGCCCAAGTAGAAACAGAAAAAGAGATCATCCGTCGAATTTTAATTGCCGATGACTCAACCGTTGCGCGTAAACAGGTTCAAAGAGCAGTAGAATCGATAGGTTTTGAAGTCGTTGCGGTTAAAGATGGTAAAGAGGCGTATGAAAAATTGATCGAGATGGCAGCAGAAGGGCCAATTTACAATCAAATATCTTTAGTGATCTCTGATATTGAAATGCCTGAAATGGACGGCTATACATTAACAGCAGAGATACGTAGAAATTCAGATTTGAAAGATCTATACGTTATTCTTCACTCTTCACTGAGCGGCGTTTTTAACCAAGCCATGGTTGAGCGAGTGGGTGCAAACTCATTCATTGCTAAATTCAACCCTGATGAGCTTGGGAATGCGGTGAAAGCTGCACTAGTTAACTAAAGAGAAATTAATGACTGCTATAACTATAAGCGATCAAGAATATCGCGATTTCAGCCGTTTTTTGGAATCTCAGTGCGGGATTGTACTTGGAGATAGCAAACAGTACTTAGTGAGAAGTCGCTTAAGTCCACTGGTTGCTAAATTCAAGTTAACCTCTCTTTCTGACTTGTTACGTGATGTGGTTACGGGGCGAAACCGTGAGCTACGAGTTGCAGCGGTCGATGCCATGACCACCAACGAAACACTGTGGTTCCGTGATGCTTACCCATTCACCGTTTTAGCGGAACGTCTATTACCCGAGGTCGCTGCAAATAAACGCCCTATAAAAATTTGGTCAGCGGCAAGCTCTTCAGGTCAAGAGCCTTACTCAATGGCGATGACGGTGCTCGAAACTCAACAGCGCAAGCCGGGTATGTTGCCGAGCGTAGCCATCACCGCGACGGATATTTCTGCCAGCATGCTGGATATGTGTAAAGCGGGGATTTATGACAATTTAGCACTTGGCAGAGGGTTATCACCGGAGCGTCGCAAAACCTTTTTTGAAGATGCGGGTGATGGTCGAATGAAAATCAAAGATAACGTTAAGCGTTTAGTGAACTTCCGTCCTCAGAACTTAATGGAGAGCTATGCCTTATTGGGTAAATTCGATATTATTTTCTGTCGTAACGTTTTGATTTATTTCTCACCTGATATGAAGTCGAAAGTATTAAATCAAATGGCCAGTAGCTTAAACCCCGGTGGCTACTTATTGCTCGGCGCATCGGAGTCACTGACAGGATTGACCGATAAGTTTGAAATGGTTCGTTGTAACCCTGGCATCATTTATAAACTCAAATAGCCACATTCTTACGTTGAGTTACTTGCTTACGTTTAGTTATTTGCCCAGCTTTGGCTGGGCTTTTTCTTTCCCCTAATTTCGTTTTGATTGTTGAGATTTACTGAAGTTGTGGGCGACAAGTGGATAAAGCGGCGTATATTTTGCTTACATTTCGACGGATTCTTACTTAGATAAAATTGTTGTAAACACGGTTCGTTTTTTTAAGTTGGTACGTTAATTGCTTTTAATATGAGTAGTAACAGTCAGTTTTTAGTGTAGAGGCAAACATGGCTATTTCTTTTGACAACGCATTAGGTATTCACCAACACACGGTTGGTGTACGTGAGCGCAATGCTGAGGTGATTTCCACCAATATTGCACAGGCGAACACACCGGGCTTTAAAGCAAAAGGAATGGACTTTCAAAAAGCATTGCAGGCGGCAAGTTCAGGGGCAAGCATTGGTCTTAGCCGTACGGATGGTCGGCATATATCTGCCTCCACGAAAGTAACTGGCGAGAGTCTCTATCGAATTCCGACTCAACCTGATACGGGTGATGGCAACACGGTGGACGTAGATTTAGAGCGTAACTTGTTTATGCAAAACCAGATCAGACACCAAGCCTCACTGGACTTCTTAGGAAGTAAATTCAAGAACTTAACGAAAGCAATCAAAGGGGAATAAGTAGATGAGCTTATTTAATGTGTTCAATGTGACTGGTTCTGCAATGAGTGCTGAATCTGTTCGTCTAAATACGACCTCAAGTAACTTAGCCAATGCGGATAGTGTGAGTAGTTCGGCGAAAGATACTTACAAAGCGCGTCACGCGGTGTTTGGTGCAGAGTTAAGTAAAGCGCGTTATAACCGTGATCATAATGTACCTGTAAAAGTATTAGGTATTGTTGAAAGCGATAAACCGCTTAACGCAGAATATAACCCAGATCACCCACTTGCCAACGATGAAGGCTATATTTACAAGCCTAATGTCAATGTGATGGAAGAGATGGCTAACATGATTTCGGCTTCTCGTTCTTATCAAACGAACGTGCAGGTGGCTGATGCAAGTAAACAAATGCTGCTGCGCACGCTGCAGATGGGTCAATAGGATAAGGAGGTAGCGTATGGCCGGAATAAATAACATTGGTCAAAGCGGCTTGTCTTATATTGACCAGCTGAAAAGTCTTCAAGACCAAAAGAAAACAGAAGAGACAACGGGGAAGCAAGATCTTAAACAAGAAGACTTCCTATCGTTACTCACCAAACAACTGGCTCAGCAAGATCCTTTTAAACCGGTCAGTAATGACCAGATGATTGCCCAAATGGCGTCATTTGCCACAGTTGATGGTATCGGCAAAATGAACACTCAGTTTGAGAGTCTCAACTCGTCGATGACATCCAACCAAGCTCTACAGGCTTCATCACTGGTTGGCCGTGATGTGTTAGTACCGGGAGCGGCAGGGATCAAAAAAGAGGGTGCTGGGATGGCTGCGATGGTCAAACTTCCTCAAAGTTTAGAGAACTTGTTTGTCCGGATAGAGAATGAAGCTGGACAATTGGTTCGTACCTTTGATGTCGGGGCTAAATCAGCCGGTGATAATCGCGTTGAATGGGACGGTAACGATCAAAACGGTAATCCATTGCCGGGCGGCAAATACCAAGTGAAAGCTTCGGGTTTGCTCGATGGAGAAAGCAAGGAGTTTGCGGTATCGACTTACGCAAACGTCAATAGCGTTCTGCTGGGTAAAGGTGATGGTAACGTACTGCTCAATCTGGCTGGATTTACATCGCCAGTTAAACTTGCTGAAGTACTAGAAGTTGGCAAAGCGTAACTCTTTATAGAGTAGATATGCTAGCTAGATAGGAGATTTTGGAATGTCGTATATATCATTAAGCGGTTTATCCGCAGCTCAGTTAGATCTGAACACCACCAGTAACAACATTGCTAACGCGAATACCTTTGGTTTTAAAGAGTCGCGAGCTGAGTTTGGTGATGTTTACTCAACCTCATTGTTTACCAACTCCAAAACGACTCCTGGTCAAGGTGTTCAGGCGAACAAAGTGGCACAACAATTTCACGAAGGTTCCAGTATTTATACTAATAACCCGATGGACTTGCGCGTTGCGGGAACGGGGTTCTTTGCGGTTGCGAAAGATAAGCTGACGCCTCAACAAAATGAGTTGACCAGAAATGGTGCTTTCCACCTCGATAAAAATGATTACATGGTAACGTCAAATGACGAGTTTTTGCTTGGCTATGATGTTAACCCTGATACTGGTGATGTTCTTTCGTATGAGCCCAAACCTATCAATATTCCTGCTCAGTTTGGTAAACCTAAACAGACAGCCAATGTTGAACTTGGCGCGAACTTACCAGCTAATGGCAAGTTAAAAGACCCAACCTTGTTTGATATTACTGATCCTGAGACGTACAACCGTACCACCTCATCGACAGTCTACGATTCGATGGGTCAGCCTTATAAGTTGACATCCTATTACCTCAAAGATCAGACGCAAGCTAACACATGGCAAACCTATTACACCGTGACGGATAAAACTGGTGAAAAACCAATCAATGTAGTTGGTGGTGATGCTACTACGCCGACGGGTCATATTGGGCATACCATGAAGTTTAATAATGATGGTACGCTAGCCAGCATGAATAATGGTCAGCAAATTGTAACCGAGCCTTTAGGTTTGGGGGCAAACCCAGTTGAACTCAACGGTGCTGATGCCAACCAAACATTGTCGTTCAGTCTCGATTCGGCTACGCAATTTGCCGCTCCATTTGAGTTGACTAAATTTGTACAAGATGGCGCAACCACGGGCTTTTTGACGAAGATCGATTTCGATGAAAATGGCAGTGTGCTAGCCACTTACTCAAATGGTCAAAATACCATTCTAGGACGTGTGGGGCTTGTCCGCGTAGCCAATGAACAAGGCTTAGATAAAAAAGGCGGTACGCAGTGGGATTCGACTCAATTCTCAGGTGATAAAATTTGGGGTGAATCAAACAAAGGCTCATTTGGTACCATCAGCAATGGTGTTATTGAACAATCCAACATTGATATGACTCAAGAGCTGGTGGATCTTATCTCTGCTCAGCGCAACTTCCAAGCGAACTCGCGTGCGCTTGAAGTTCACAACCAGCTACAACAAAACATACTGCAGATCCGTTAATTTTTTTAACGTCATCCAATGGCAATACCAAGTTAGCGGCAATGTTAGCTTGGTATTGTTGCCATCTGTTCGCGGCAATCTTCGTTATATCCTCCCTATTTTTCGTGCAATCACATTTAACCTATTGATTTTTATTTTAAATATAAGTTGGCACGTCAATTGCTTTTAATGATCGAACGATGATTATTGGAGCAGATTATGGATCGCGCACTGTTTCTCGCCATGAGTGGCGCAAAGCAAAACATGCAAGCCATGCAATTAAGAGCGAACAATTTAGCAAACGTCAGTACCACGGGGTTCCGTGCTGATTTGGCGCAAGCTCGCTCAATGCAAGCTTATGGCGAAGGGTTACCGAGCCGCGTGTTTAGCATGACAGAACGTCCGGGACATAATTTTGCGCAAGGCAGTGTCATTACCACAGGGCGCGATCTCGATATCACCATTCAAGGTGACGGTTGGATTTCCATGATGGATAAAACCGGCAAAGAGGGGTTAACCCGCAGTGGCAACCTAAGCATTGACCAAAATGGCATGCTCATAAATGGTAGCGGCCATCTAGTGCTAGATGGAACGGGCGCGCCAATCACTCTACCTATTCCATTGAGTAAAGTTGAAATCGGTAATGACGGTACTATTTCCGTTCGTCCGCAAGGCGCTCCAGCCGATGCGATGGAAGTGGTAGGTCGAATTAAACTGGTTCGCCCCAATAATCAATCCCTATACAAAGATACGAATGGTTTATTCCGTGCTAAAGATCCTAATGCAGCATTCGAAGCAGATGCTAGCGTAAAGCTATTAAAAGGTGCGCTGGAAGGCAGTAATGTCAATGCGGTGGGTGAGATGACTAGCTTGATTGAGCTACAACGTCAGTTTGAAATGCAAGTCAAAATGATGAGCACCGCAGAAGAGATGGACAAATCGTCCGATTCATTGCTTCGTATGAGCTGATAAGCGTTAAAGGAGATTACTATGCAACCTGCATTATGGGTAAGTAAAACCGGGCTTGATGCCCAACAAACCAATATTGCCACTATCTCAAACAACCTAGCGAACGCCTCGACTATTGGTTTTAAAAAGGGTCGTGCGGTATTTGAAGATCTGTTTTATCAAAATATTAATCAACCGGGCGGTCAATCTTCGCAAAATACCAAACTGCCAAGCGGTTTGATGCTTGGTGCGGGTTCTAAAGTCGTGGCAACACAAAAAGTGCATACCCACGGCAACGTACAAACCACGACCAATAGCCTCGATATGATGATTGAAGGTGACGGCTTTTTCCAAATCCTGATGCCAGATGGCAATATCGCTTATAGCCGAAATGGTCAATTTACCCTCAACGACGAAGGGGCAATTGTGACTTCCGGTGCTGGATATAATTTAGAGCCGGAAATTGTTATTCCACCTGATGCAATCTCTATTACTGTCGGTAATGATGGTGAAGTGTCAGTTAGGCTTCGTGGCCAGCAAAATAACCAAGTGGTTGGACAAATTACCACGGTTGATTTTATCAACCCAGGCGGTCTAGAGCCGATTGGTCAAAACTTGTATCTACCGACCGGTGCTAGTGGTGATCCACAAGAAGGGGTGCCAGGGCTTGACGGCCTCGGTGATGTTCGTCAATCCATGCTTGAAACCTCTAACGTGAACGTCACAGAAGAGTTGGTCAACATGATTGAAGCGCAACGCGTTTACGAAATGAACTCAAAAGTCATCTCAGCAGTCGATAAGATGATGAGTTTTGTGAACCAACAACTCTAATCATTAACTAAGAGAATGCTGCGATGAAACGTCTATTGAGTCTTGTATTGGTTACTGCTTTGTCTGGTTGCTCGTTAATGCCGCCACCGGTCGATACTCCTGAAGTGGTTCAAGGTACAACCGTGGTGGACGCGGTTGAAGGGGATAAGTCTGCAGAAGAAGGTTCTGGTTTACTGGACTCAATGCGTAAGCGTTCCGATCCCGTAGCCGGTGATCCTGCTTGGGCCCCTATCCACCCAAAACAGAAACCGGAACATTATGCCGCGGAAACTGGTTCACTGTTTAATTTGGCACAAATGAACAGTCTTTATGATGATTCAAAACCGCGTGGCATTGGCGATATTATTACCGTCAATCTTGATGAAAGTACTAAAGCGGCCAAGAGTGCTGATGCGGATCTATCCAAATCCAATGATGCGTCTATGGATCCACTCGCTGTCGGCGGTAAAGATCTCACTGTGGGTGATTACAATTTCTCTTATGCGTTGAAAAATGACAACAAGTTCAATGGCAGTTCTGCAGCCAACCAAAGTAACAGTATTTCTGGTTCGATCACGGTTGAAGTGATTGAAGTACTCGCCAACGGCAACTTAGTCATCCGTGGTGAAAAATGGCTCACACTGAACACTGGCGATGAATACATTCGCTTAAGCGGTACCATTCGTCCCGATGATATCGACTTTGACAACACCATTGCTTCTACTCGTATTTCTAATGCACGCATCCAATATTCAGGCACAGGCACCAATCAAGATATGCAAGAACCTGGATTCTTGGCACGATTCTTTAATGTCTCTCTGTAACGCCGGAGTTCTGGCGTAAAGAAACGTAGAAATTAAGGTACTAGACCATGAAAAAATTCACCCTGCTTGTTTTAAGTCTGTTGCTCATCGCAACCCATGCACAAGCGGCCCGTATCAAAGATGTCTCTCAAGTTGCGGGCGTGCGGAGTAACCAATTAGTGGGTTATGGTCTAGTCACTGGGCTACCGGGAACGGGCGAATCGACACCGTTCACCGACCAAAGTTTTAACGCCATGTTGCAAAATTTCGGCATTCAATTGCCGCCGGGCACTAAACCGAAAACAAAGAACGTTGCCGCCGTGATTGTCACGGCCGAATTACCGGCGTTTTCCAAGCAAGGTCAAAGTGTCGATGTCACCGTTTCTTCTATCGGCTCTGCTAAAAGTTTACGTGGCGGCACTCTAATGCAAACCTTCCTTAAGGGGTTGGATGGTCAAATTTACGCCGTGGCCCAAGGTAATTTAGTGGTCAGTGGTTTTAGTGCCACCGGTGCTGATGGTTCTAAAATTGTCGGCAATAACCCAACGGTTGGCCTGATTTCAGGCGGCGCTATGGTGGAACGCGAAGTGCCAACACCTTTTAGCCGTGGCGATTTTATTACCTTCAATTTGCTTGAATCTGACTTCACCACGGCGCAACGTATGGCAGATGCAGTGAATAACTTCCTAGGCCCAGAGATGGCGACCGCGGTTGATGCAACGTCAGTACGTATCCGTGCACCACGAGATGTTGGGCAGCGCGTCGCGTTTCTTTCTGCAATCGAAAATGTTGAGTTTGATCCTGCAGATGGCTCAGCCAAAATCATCGTTAATTCTCGAACTGGCACCATTGTTGTCGGCCAGCATGTGCGCTTAAAACCTGCTGCGGTGACGCACGGTGGTATGACTGTTGCCATTAAAGAGAATTTGAATGTCAGTCAGCCCAATGCGTTAGCGGGTGGTCAGACAGCTGTGGTGCCTAATAGCCAAATAGAAGTGTCTGAAGCACAAGGTAAAATGTTTAAATTTGAACCGGGTTTGACTTTGGATGATTTAGTGCGCGCGGTCAACGAAGTGGGCGCAGCTCCTTCAGATTTGATGGCGATTTTGCAAGCATTGAAACAAGCTGGCGCGATTGAAGGCCAACTGATCATTATCTAGGAGAGGAAGATGATTAATAATCCCAATGATATTGGCTTTATTCATGATATTGCTAGCTTAGATAAGCTACGTCAGCAAGCAAAAACCGGTGATAAAGAAGGCGAGTCAGCGGCGCTCAAGGCCGCAGCCAAACAGTTTGAAGCGATTTTTACCTCAATGTTGTTCAAATCGATGCGCGACGCCAATGCCGATTTTAAATCTGAGATGTTCAACAGCCAAAACGAAGATTTCTATCGACAAATGCTTGATGAACAAATGTCGAGCGAGCTCAGTGCCTCCGGTTCTTTAGGGCTTGCCGATATGATTGTGGCGCAGCTCAGTCAGGCTAACGGCACCTCGAAAAACGATCCATCAATAACCGACCCGACGCAAGATGGTTTCCAAGAAGCCATGCGCCGTATAGAACGCAGTAACAACCGCCGCCTCTCAACGCAAGAAACGATCGAACCTAGCAAGGTCGAATCGAGTCGATTTGATTCGCCGCAAGCGTTTGTGGCTTCAATGAAACCTTATGCTGAAAAAGCAGCGCGGGCATTAGGTGTTGACTCTTCACTGCTACTTGCTCAAGCGGCATTAGAAACCGGATGGGGACAAAAAGTTGTTCAAAATGCTCGTGGTAGCAGTAATAACTTATTCAACATCAAAGCGGATAAAAGTTGGTTAGGTGAGAAAGTGGCGACGCAAACTCTTGAATATCATGATAATACACCCGTGATGGAAAAAGCTGCGTTCCGTTCTTATGGAAATTATCAAGACAGTTTTAATGACTATGTTCGTTTTCTCAATGACAATCCGCGCTACACTGTGGCGCTGAACCATAATGGCAGCGATGAGTCTTTCATTCGTGGCCTGCACGCTGCTGGTTACGCGACGGACCCGTACTATGCTGAAAAAGTGCTGAGAGTAAAATCTCAAATTGAAGCAATGGAATAACCCCTCTAAAGCCAGCTTTGCTGGCTTTTATCTTTCCTTTGTTTTGTCTAATCTCCTCTTTGAAACTCCTTTGGCATACATATTGCAATTACTAACTTAGATATTCAGTAACCACTGATTTGATTAGGTTTTCGGGGGCAGTATGGCGTCGGATCTTCTGAATCTAGGTACCCAAAGTGTACTTACCGCTCAGAGACAACTCAGCACCACAGGTCATAACATTTCTAATGTTAATACAGAAGGTTACAGCCGTCAGTCTGTGATCCAAGGGACCAATACGCCTCGCCAATACGGTGGTGAAACCTACGGTATGGGCGTACATGTGGAAAAAGTTCGCCGCTCATGGGATCAATTTGCCGTTAATGAATTAAACCTATCTACCACCAGCTTTTCTTTTAAGCGTGACGACGAAGAAAATTTAGACATGCTTTCAAAGTTATTGTCGTCAGTGGCCTCGAAAAAAATCCCTGAAAACTTAAACGAATGGTTTGATGCGATTAAAACCCTCGCCGACAGCCCGAATGATGTAGGTGCGCGTAAAGTTGTACTTGAGAAAGCGGATCTGATCACTCAAAACATGAATGATTTTCACGAGAACATTCGCCGCCAATCTGATGCGACCAACAAAGGGCTAGATGTTGCCGTTGAGCGTATTAACCAATTGGCGCTTGAGCTGCGAGATTTACAGCGCTTAATGATGCGCACTCCTGGTCCTCACAATGACTTAATGGACCAGCATGAAAAATTGGTGGCTGAGCTGTCTGAATACACCAAGGTCACCGTGACGCCACGTAAAAATGCTGAAGGGTTTAACATCCATATCGGGAGCGGGCACACGCTCGTCTCAGGTACAGAAGCCAGCCAAATGAAGATGGTTGATGGTTATCCTGATGTGAGTCAGCGCCGCTTGGCCATGATTGAAGGCAAAGGGATCAAGACCATTACCACTGAGGATATTGGCGGTAAGTTAAGTGCGCTGTTTACGATGCGAGATAAGCACATTCCTTACCTAATGGATGAACTTGGCCGCATGGCAACATCTTTCTCTTATGAAGTTAACAAATTGCAATCACAAGGCTTGGACTTACGTGGCAATGTAGGAAGAGCGTTGTTTACGGATGTGAACTCTGAAGTCAATGCCCGCTCGCGAGCGATCATCGCTGGCAATTCAAAAGCCGATATGGCGGTCTATATCGAAGATACTTCAGCGTTGAAAAGTGGTGAATACTCCCTACAGTACAACGGCAGCAATTATACCGTATTAAAGCCAACGGGCGAGCGGGTTAACGTTCCGGTCGTTGGCAGCAGTTTATTTTTAGATGGAATGCGAGTTGAGATTCGCAACGCCCCTCAAGCAGGGGAGCGCATATTGCTGCGTCCAACGCGTAATGGTGCCGCTATTATGAAAATGGCGACCAACGATCCGACAGCCATTGCCGCACAAAGTTATGAAGCCTCCACCACTTTTGCCCAAGGGCAGGCAAAATTTAATATTTTATCGGCAGGTGGGTTGCGTGAATTTGAAGTGGTGATCTCACCAACGGGCGATCAATTTGCGGTCACGGATACCAAAGGCAACGTGCTGCTAGAACCACAGGCCTACCCACCATCGAATTCGATTACTGTGCTTGGTACAACGTTTGAATTGACGGCTGGCGCGCTACCCAATGATAAATTTACGGCAAACCTTGTCCCCTCAGAAGGTGATAACGGCAATTTACGTAAGATGCAGCAAATTCAAACGGAGAAAAAACTCAACGACGGTGAAACGACCGTGCTCGGGGTTTATCACGATCTCAATACGGATTTTGGTTTGCAGCTGGCCACCGCGTCACGCTTAAGTGATGTGGCCAGGCTTGAAAAAGAGTCAGCGCAGGAGCGCATTGCGTCCATTTCCGGAGTCAACCTTGATGAGGAAGCCGCGAACATGATGAAGTTCCAACAAGCTTATATGGCTTCCTCACGCATCATGCAGGTGGCTAATGATACTTTCAACACGATTTTGCAGCTGAGATAGGAGGCGATAAATGTTAACCAGAATATCGAGCTTCCATAACTATCAATCGGTGCAAAACGATATGCGCCGTCAAGAATCAAAGATCCATCATAACCAAGCGCAGCTAGCGTCGGGTAAGAAGTTGCTTTCGGCCAGTGATAGCCCATTAGCCACTCATTACATCCAAAAAGTAGGGCAGCAAGAAGAGCAATTACGCCAATATCTTGATGCAATAGTGCTGGTTCGAAACCGCTTAGAACATCAAGAAGTAATCATTGCCAATGCGGAAAGCTCGACCGATGAGGCAAAGCGTACGGTCATGGAAATGATTAACGGCTCATTCTCTCCAGAAGATAGAGAAGCGAAAGCGCGTGAGCTGCAAGAGATGTTCAACAACTTAATTGAACTAGCAAATACGCAAGATGAGTCCGGTAACTACATGTTTGCCGGCACCAAGCCGAAGAATCAGCCTTTCTTTAGAGATAATGCCAGTAACGTGACTTATTCCGGCGATGATTATCAGCGCAAAATGCGTATCTCCAACAGCTTAGAGATCCCGTTCAATAATCCGGGTAATAAAGTGTTTATGGAGATTGATAACCCGTTTGGTAACTACGAACCAAACTATCAATTAAACGAAGGTTCAGAGTTACTGCTCGAGCGCGCAACCAATTTAGACTCGAATGATACATCACGCTATACCGTGACGTTTGTTGATATGGCTAACGGCAAATATGGTTACCAATTAGAGAAAGATGGCAGCGTGGTACAGGCCGATGAGTTTGATCCACAAAAAGGCATTCGATATCAAGATCTGACGGTGCACGTAAAAGGGCAAATCTCGAAAGGTGATGTGTTAAGCCTAGAGCCGCGTTCAACCTTTACCTTATTTGATAGCTATAAAGACGCAATTGAGCTCTCGCAGGGCTCCGTATCGGATGCGTCGACGACAGCGAAACTGCATCAAATTACGGAAGAGTTTCATGCCGCCTTTATTCATCTCAATAAAGTGCGTACTGATGTCGGTGCACGCTTGAGCACTTTAGATATTCAACAAGAACAGCATGAAGATTTCAAAATCAGTTTAGCGAAATCAAAAAGTAACTTTGAAGATCTCGATTACGCAGAAGCGGTGATTGAATTTAATGAGAATTCACGTGCGTTGCAGGCTTCACAACTGGCTTTTGGTAAAACGAAAGATTTGACCCTTTTCAACTATATCTAATCTTCAATGCCTTATGTGCTAAGCCATATGCGCGAAGAGTGGAATGTGTTGAAAAATTGGCCTGGAAATTGCTCATCTATTATCGAGAGATAAAGAGGCAATAGAGCGGCAAACGAAAGTGGCAACTCTGTTGCTAACGAGAAAAAACTGGATGCTCACTCACAAAGATAGAATGAATGAATTTCTTCTAAGTGATTAAAAAACAAAGAATATTAATTTTAATATCAGATGTTTTAAAAGTTGGCATACTAATTGAATTGTCTATATCAGAGTTGATACAACAAGTTTTTAAATCGGCAAATAGCGGATTTAGCAAGTTCACGGTCAGTGCTTCCAAATGAGAGTAAAGCTGGCCGCTTCGCAAAAAGCTTGCGAACTCACTAGGAGAGCAAACTATGACCATTACAGTAAATACTAACGTCTCAGCAATGACTGCTCAGCGTTACCTTAATAAAGCGACGGGTGAATTAAATACCTCGATGGAACGTTTATCATCAGGTAATAAAATCAACAGCGCTAAAGATGATGCGGCAGGCTTACAAATTTCAAACCGCTTAACCGCTCAGTCTCGTGGCCTAGATGTGGCAATGCGTAATGCCAACGACGGTATTTCGATTGCTCAGACCGCGGAAGGGGCAATGAATGAGTCGACCAGTATCTTGCAACGTATGCGTGATCTTGCTCTTCAATCAGCAAACGGCACCAACTCGGCGTCAGAACGACAAGCTTTGGATGAAGAGTCGACCGCATTGCAAGATGAGTTAAACCGTATTGCAGAAACGACCTCATTCGGTGGACGTAAACTGCTCAACGGCTCGTTTGGTGAAGCATCATTCCAGATTGGTGCGAGCTCAGGTGAGGCGATCATTATGGGGCTTACCAGCATACGTGCTGATGACTTCCGTATGGGCGGCCAATCGTTCCTTGCAGAGCAAGGAAAGGACAAGGATTGGGGAGTGCCAGCGGGCGCACGTGATTTGAAATTTGAATTCACCACCCAGGCAGGTGAGCTTGTTACTCTCGATGTGTTAGCCAAAGATGGCGATGATATTGAAGAGCTAGCGACTTACATTAATGGTCAAACCGACAAGCTTAAAGCATCGGTTGATCAAGACGGTAAACTGCAAATTTTTGCCGCAGAACCGAATTTACAAGGTGACCTTGCCATCTCTGGTGGTTTGGCAACCGAACTTGGTCTAAACGGTGGGCCGGGCGTTAAGACGACGGTTCAAGATATTGATATCACCTCAGTTGGTGGTTCTCAAAATGCAGTGGGCGTTCTGGATGCTGCGTTGAGATATGTGGATTCACAACGGGCAGAGCTCGGTGCGAAGCAAAACCGTTTAAGCCATAGCATCAACAACTTGGCCAATATCCAAGAGAATGTTGAAGCATCCAACAGTCGAATTAAAGATACAGATTTTGCGAAAGAAACCACGCAAATGACGAAAGCACAGATTCTGCAACAAGCGGGTACCTCGATTCTCGCTCAAGCAAAACAGTTGCCAAATTCTGCAATGTCACTATTGCAGTAATGTTAGGACCCTTCATCCAACAGCTCAGACGTGGGTTAGGTGAAGGAATCCTTGGCAAAGTATGATTATGGCCGAATATAAAGCTCTCTCAAGATGTACCCTGCTTTATAGTCATAGATAATCATGCGCCCCGGTCAGTCGGTAATGTGTTCATTTCTCTGATCTCCACATTGGCTCTGGCTACCAACTAGCCCCGGTTCTCTCAAAGGAAAAGGGGCTTTTCTTTATCTATAACTTCTTGCTCTCATCAATGCTCCTCAATCGCCCGTGAAGCCGACCAATCACGTCAAATCTTTAATGCTATTTTTGTATTTCAGCCAGTTTTGCAGCGTTTATCCCACTTTTAATCGATATTGGTTATTTTTTACGAAATCGTCGTTTTCCCGTTAAAGGATTCCTAACCGCAGTCGCTAATAATAGTACTTTGAGAGAACTACTTGGTTTTCCGAGACGTCGGAAACCGTTTGTCTATGACGCTAAGTCGGAAAATCAATAGGAGAACCACTATGGCGGTTAATGTAAACACTAACGTTTCAGCTATGACAGCACAACGCTACCTAAACAGTGCTAGCAATGCGCAACAGTTATCAATGGAACGTTTATCATCAGGCTTCAAAATTAATAACGCAAAAGATGACGCAGCAGGTTTGCAAATCTCTAACCGTTTGAACGTTCAAAGCAGAGGCTTAGATGTTGCCGTGCGCAACGCAAATGATGGCATTTCAATTGCGCAGACAGCTGAAGGTGCAATGAACGAAACCACCAATATTTTGCAACGTATGCGTGACTTATCTCTACAATCGTCAAATGGTTCGAACTCGAAAGCCGACCGCGTAGCGATTCAAGAAGAGATCACCGCGCTGAATGACGAACTCAACCGTATTGCTGAAACTACATCGTTTGGTGGTAATAAGTTGCTCAATGGTACTTTTGAGACGAAATCATTCCAAATCGGTGCGGATAACGGTGAAGCGGTCATGCTAAGCCTAAATAATATGCGCAGCGACAACGCAATGATGGGCGGTAAGAGTTACCAAGCGGCAAATGGACAAGATAAAGATTGGACCGTTAAAGCGGGTGCTAATGACCTTACCATTACGTTGACTGACAAACGTACTGGCGAGCAAACCATCAACCTAAGTGCAAAAGATGGCGATGACATCGAAGAGTTGGCCACTTACATCAATGGTCAAACCGACATGTTAAAAGCTTCTGTTGACGATGAAGGCAAACTGCAAATCTTTACTGATAGCAACCGTATTGATGGCGTAGCAACCTTTGGTGGCAGCTTAGCGGGTGAACTGAGTTTCCAAGCTGCAAAAGATGTGACAGTCGATACCATTGATGTCACCTCTGTAGGTGGTTCGCAAGAATCAGTTGCCATTGTTGATGCGGCACTGCAATTTGTAGACAGCCATCGTGCTCAACTGGGTGCATTCCAAAACCGTTTCAACCATGCGATTAACAACTTAGATAACATCAACGAAAACGTAAATGCTTCTAAGAGCCGAATCAAAGACACTGATTTTGCGAAAGAAACCACTGCCTTGACTAAATCGCAGATCCTTTCTCAAGCATCAAGCTCAGTGTTGGCACAAGCTAAACAAGCGCCTAATGCTGCTCTTGGTTTGCTTGGTTAAGTCGTTTACTTTTAAATTAAAAATCCAGCTTCGGCTGGATTTTTTTATGCCTCACTTTTCACGTGATCAAAGAATGGATCTGAAAAATCAATCAACGGTTAAAACGGGAGGAAAGGATATATTGTTATGAGGCGAATAAAACAAAACCCAGCCTAAGCTGGGTTTGAATTTATGGTGCGGAAGGAGAGACTTGAACTCTCACACCTTGCGGCGCCAGAACCTAAATCTGGTGCGTCTACCAATTTCGCCACTTCCGCAACTTGTACTGTAGATAGATTGAACATTGGTTATTCAAACTATCGTTGTAAATGGTGGCTACGACGGGATTCGAACCTGTGACCCCATCATTATGAGTGATGTGCTCTAACCAACTGAGCTACGTAGCCATTTGACAATCTTAAATCATGGTGCGGAAAGAGAGACTTGAACTCTCACACCTTGCGGCGCCAGAACCTAAATCTGGTGCGTCTACCAATTTCGCCATTTCCGCAGCGTATTCTTTAAATAAACCGAATGTTATTGATTCAGCTTATCTTTTTACGGTCAGCTTATCGCTAATCCTACAAATAATGGCAGGGCTACCTGGATTCGAACCAGGGGATGGCGGCATCAAAAGCCGCTGCCTTACCGCTTGGCGATAGCCCTACAAGATGATTGCTCATCTAAATAATGGTGCGGAAGGAGAGACTTGAACTCTCACACCTTACGGCGCCAGAACCTAAATCTGGTGCGTCTACCAATTTCGCCACTTCCGCAACTTATGCTGTAGATAAAATGAGGATTGGTTACTCAATTTATCGTTGTTATGGGTAGCTTATCGCTAACCATATGAAATATGGCAGGGCTACCTGGATTCGAACCAGGGGATGGCGGCATCAAAAGCCGCTGCCTTACCGCTTGGCGATAGCCCTACGAGATGATTGCTCATCTAAATAATGGTGCGGAAGGAGAGACTTGAACTCTCACACCTTACGGCGCCAGAACCTAAATCTGGTGCGTCTACCAATTTCGCCACTTCCGCAATTTAATTTTTCGATTCAACGAATCTTTTTCACAACAAGCGCTTGGCTTATCGTGTCAATAATGGCAGGGCTACCTGGATTCGAACCAGGGAATGGCGGCATCAAAAGCCGCTGCCTTACCGCTTGGCGATAGCCCTACAGGATGATTGCTCATCTAAATATGGTGCGGAAAGAGAGACTTGAACTCTCACACCTTGCGGCGCCAGAACCTAAATCTGGTGCGTCTACCAATTTCGCCATTTCCGCAAATTTTTAGTTATCGAGATGGTGCGGAAGGAGAGACTTGAACTCTCACACCTTACGGCGCCAGAACCTAAATCTGGTGCGTCTACCAATTTCGCCACTTCCGCAGCTCGATATCTATGTGTTGCCAGCCTTCGCTAACAACTAAATTATGGTGGCTACGACGGGATTTGAACCTGTGACCCCATCATTATGAGTGATGTGCTCTAACCAGCTGAGCTACGTAGCCATCTTTTTGAGCGAGACAATATAATACAATCCACACTCATGTGCCAATGGTTTTTTAAACACTGACCCATTTGAATAATGGCAGGGCTACCTGGATTCGAACCAGGGGATGGCGGCATCAAAAGCCGCTGCCTTACCGCTTGGCGATAGCCCTACAAGATGATTGCTCATCTAAATAATGGTGCGGAAGGAGAGACTTGAACTCTCACACCTTGCGGCGCCAGAACCTAAATCTGGTGCGTCTACCAATTTCGCCACTTCCGCAACTTAACCTGTAGATTCAGTGAATATTGGTATTCATTGAATCGTTGTTATGACCAGTTTATTCGCTAGTCATCTCAATATTGGCAGGGCTACCTGGATTCGAACCAGGGGATGGCGGCATCAAAAGCCGCTGCCTTACCGCTTGGCGATAGCCCTACACGATGATTGCTCATCTAAATAATGGTGCGGAAAGAGAGACTTGAACTCTCACACCT
>NZ_CAWNIB010000272.1:0-48023 GCF_963874405.1 Vibrio sp. V08_P9A1T1 | reverse complement strand
GTTTACAAACTCCGCCACGCCTTCTTCCACACCAATTTGAGGTTTATAACCCGTCGTATGGAATAAATCTGTTGTGTCAGCATAAGTCTGATAAACATCACCAGGCTGCATTTCTCTGAAGTTTTTCTTGGCTTCAATACCAAGCTCATTCTCAATAGCTGTTACAAAATCCATTAAGTTGATTGGTGAGCCGTGACCAATGTTGTACACCGCATAAGGAGCTGAGCTCGAAGCTGGTGTGCCATTTTCTACTGTCCACTTATCAGAGCGTTTAGGTATCACTTCCGCTATACGCACAACTCCTTCAACAATATCATCGACATGAGTGAAATCTCGCCACATATCGCCATTGTTATTGATATCAATTGTCTCTCCATCAAGTATTCTTTTTGTAAAAATGAACGGAGCCATATCTGGACGTCCCCAAGAACCATACACGGTAAAAAAGCGTAGCCCAGTTGTTGGTAGATCATACAAATGAGCGTAACTATGAGACATTAACTCATTTGATTTTTTCGTAGCAGCATAGAGTGACACTGGGTGATCTACACTATCACTCGTTGCAAATGGAACCTTTGTATTTAAGCCATATACTGAGCTTGAGGACGCATAAACCAAATGTTTGACCTTAGCTTTGCGGCATCCTTCAAGAATATTTAGGTGCCCAACCAAGTTAGACTCTGCATAAGCATGCGGATTTTCGATAGAGTAACGAACGCCTGCTTGAGCCGCTAGATGAATGACTCTATCAAACTTTTCATCAGCAAATAGTTTTTCAATCGCTTGGCGATCTGCGATATCCATTTTGATAAAACTGAACTTAGAGTTAACTATCCGCTCTAGTCTGGCATGTTTAAGGTTCACATCATAGTAATCATTGATATTATCAATGCCAACCACATCATGACCAGCTTGGTTGAGTTTTTCAACAGTAGCACTTCCAATGAAGCCTGCGGCACCAGTGACTAAATATTTCATATTCTTTCCAGTTATTAAACCTTAACAGTAGGTGTAGCGCTGATTAAAAAGTTCTAATCGCTCCCAAACAAATCTCGCGTGTAGACCTTGTTTTCTACATCGCGGATCTCATCCATCATTCGGTTGGAAACAATCACATCGCAGCTTTGCTTAAACTCTTCTAAGTCATTGAGCACTTGTGAATTAAAGAACTCGGCTTCTTTCAACATCGGCTCATACACTACCACTTCAATACCCTTTGCTTTAATACGCTTCATTACGCCTTGAATGCTCGAGGCGCGGAAGTTATCCGATCCTGCTTTCATGATCAGGCGATAAATCCCCACACGTTTGGGATTACGGCTGATGATCGAATCTGCAATAAAATCTTTACGTGTACGGTTGGCATCGACAATCGCACTAATAATCTCATTAGGTACATCTTCATAGTTAGCGCGCAGCTGCTTAGTATCTTTCGGTAAGCAATAGCCACCATAACCAAACGATGGGTTGTTGTAATGGCTGCCGATACGAGGATCGAGACCAACACCTTCAATAATTTGGCGAGTGTTCAAACCGTGCGTCTCGGCGTATGTATCAAGCTCATTAAAATAAGCTACGCGAAGGGCAAGGTAGGTGTTGGAGAACAGTTTTACAGCTTCTGCTTCTGTTGAGTCGGTAAATAGTACTGGCACATCCATTTCTTGTGCGCCTTCAAGTAATAACTCTGCAAAGACTTTGGCTCGCTCTGAACGTTCCCCGACAATAATGCGTGATGGATGCAGATTGTCATAGAGCGCGCGCCCCTCACGTAAAAACTCTGGCGAAAATATCAGATTTTCGCTCCCTAACTCTTTACTAATACGCTTGGTATAGCCCACTGGAACTGTTGATTTGATCACCATTACCGCGTTGGGATTCACGGCCATCACATCTAGGATCACCGCCTCTACCGATTTGGTATTGAAGTAGTTGGTTTGTGGATCGTAATCGGTCGGGGTGGCGATTACCACATATTCCGCCTCTTTGTAAGCGAGCTCTTTGTCGAGAGTTGCAGTAAAATTAAGCGTTTTATTGGATAAAAAGTCGCTAATTTCGGCATCGACAATCGGTGATTGCTTGTTGTTAAGCATTTCAACTTTTTCTTGAATGATATCCACGGCCACGACGTCATGATTTTGTGCCAACAACATGGCGTTAGAGAGGCCGACATAGCCAGTGCCAGCAATTGCAATTTTCATATTTTTATTATGTCCATTAATATAATTAACTTGGGTGATTGTACCTAAAGCAATTTCCATTTTCAGCTGGAAGTTACGTAGTTGGTATTCAGAAATGACTTTATCTCGTGGAATACTTAAACCGCTTATTATACTCTTGAGCACTTTCATGCAAAGACGCTGGCAACCGTTGCGAATTTAAGTACACTCTCATCACTATAATGATCGAGAGCACCCATGGCTAGGCTAAACTTGCTCTGGTGCAAAATATTGATATGTCTACACCGCCGCTATTGGCAAAAACAGATAAGCAGATGATTGATACCTTGACGCTAAAAGATTACTTCAAGTATATATTAATGACAGCAACGGGAAGTGGTAGTGGTGATGCTGTGAAGTAACACTGCTTTCAATTTATCTACAAAGACTTTTTAAACCAACGCCAGTACAATACTGGCGTTGGTTTATATTAGAGAAATAACATGGCTAGGCTTGATTTTATCTGGAACCTCTCAAGGTTTAACAAACGCATTATCAGCGTATGTATAGACACGTTCTTCATTATTGCTTCTTTTTATGCTGCGTATTGGACTCGTATTGGTCATATTCAGTCACTTGATGATGTTTCTACTCGCTATGTAATTCTAGGTACATTAGCGGTGACGCTTTTTGTCTATACGCGACTTGGGCTATATCGTGCTGTGCTTCGTTATTTGACCTTTCATGCGCTAGCGGTGGTGAGTGCTGGTACGGCAATCTCGGCGGCAACGGTTGCGATACTTGCATTCTATTTTGATGCGTCAATACCGCGTTCAGTGCCTATTATCTATGGCACCTTTCTTTGTTTGTTATGTGGTGGTTCGCGGCTCATTGTTCGTGTACTGGTCGCGCAAGTTAATGGCAAAGGGAAGAAAAACGTTCTTATCTATGGTGCCGGTTCTGCTGGTAGGCAACTGGCTTGGGCGTTGCGTTCATCTGAAACTCATAAAGTCGTGGGTTTTATTGATGAAGATTCGACCCTTGAAAACACCGTGATCATGGGGTTATCGGTAAGGAATCTCAAAGAGGCCTCTGCTGCCGTTGATAAACACAATGTACATCAAATTCTATTAGCGGTGCCGAGTGCGTCGCGTGCGCGTCGTAAGCAAATTTTAGATGCTCTAGTGCCTCTTTCTGCTGAAGTGCTCACGGTGCCGGATATGAAAGATATTGTAGAAGGCAAGGCAACAATTGATGAATTGAAAGATGTTGCGATAGAAGATTTGCTCGGTAGGGATGCAGTCACACCACAGCAGTCACTGATGGAAGCCAATATAAAAAGCAAAGTCGTGCTGGTGACAGGTGCTGGTGGTTCGATCGGTTCTGAATTGTGTCGTCAAATTCTTTCATGTAAACCGAAAACCCTCATCCTGTTCGAATTGTCTGAATTTGGCTTGTACCAAATAGATCGTGAGCTACATCTGCTTGCAAAAGAAAAAGGGCTCGATGTTGAAATTATCCCACTGTTAGGGTCTGTTCAACGCATCAACCGCTTGTCCGTGGTTATGAAAAGTTTTGCAGTCCAAACCATTTATCATGCCGCTGCCTATAAGCATGTACCCTTGGTAGAATACAATGTGGTTGAAGGGGTACGTAACAATGTGTTTGGTACTTACTACACTGCAAAAGCGGCGATTGAAGCTAAAGTTGAATCATTTGTGTTGATTTCGACCGATAAAGCCGTCAGACCGACCAATGTGATGGGTACGACAAAACGTATGGCAGAATTAGGCCTTCAAGCCTTAGCTGAACAAGAGAAAATGAAAAGTGGTGGCACTCGTTTTTGCATGGTGCGCTTTGGTAATGTTCTTGGTTCATCAGGTTCTGTTGTTCCGTTATTTAAGAAGCAAATCTTGAAAGGTGGGCCATTAACGGTAACTCACCCTGATATTATCCGCTATTTTATGACGATTCCTGAGGCGGCCCAGTTGGTAATTCAAGCTGGAGCAATGGGCAAAGGGGGCGATGTATTTGTCTTGGATATGGGTGAACCAGTCAAGATTATTGATCTTGCGGAAAATCTAATCCGGTTATCTGGCCTTGAAGTTAAAAATGAAGAAAACCCTTATGGTGATATCTCAATTGAATTCTCAGGCCTACGTCCAGGTGAAAAGTTATTCGAAGAGCTTCTTATTGGCGATAATGTCGAGCAAACGGCTCATGAAAGGATCATGACCGCGAGTGAGAGGTTTTTACCATTGTCGGACTATACGTGCTTGTTAGAGCAATTAGATTCTGCTTGTCATCATTTTGACCATGAGAAAATTCGCGAATTATTGATCTCAGCACCGACTGACTTTAATCCTTCTGATGGTATTTGCGATCTAGTTTGGCATCGATTGCATGATGACGGTGAGCCACCTTGCGAGATACTACATTAATTTCAAAGAGTCCCATTGCTGGGACTCTTTTAGTTTATGGGGTTTGATATCAACAGGATGCGTTTTTGGCGATAAAGCGGGCAGATTATTTTTCGATATAACTCGAAGAATAATAGTGATGAGCTTATTTATTGCTCGTGTGGTTTCATAATTGTCAGTCAATATTTAAGGGGTGTAATTTATGAACATTATTCATCATGGCGGAAAACATACGGTCACTGGCTCTTGCCATGAACTTAATCTTAATGGTGTTGGCGTGCTCATTGATTGTGGTTTAGTGCAGGGGAAAAGTTCAAAGTCGCTTAACATCGAATTTGCGGTTCGTCACATCAAAGCGTTGTTGTTAACTCACTCGCATATTGATCACATCGGCCGTATACCTTGGTTATTAGCGGGTGGTTTTCATCAGCCTATTTATTGCACACTCGCTACCGCAGAATTACTCCCATTAATGTTAGAAGATGGGTTAAAGCTTCAACTTGGCTTAGGGAAAGCACAGCGTACAAGAATATTAGAAAGAATGAATAAACAAATAAAGCCGGTGAATTATGGCGTGTGGCAGCGTATTTCTCGTGATTTAGACAATACTTATTTTCGCTTTACGCCTGCGGGCCATATTTTAGGGTCAGCGTTTATTGAAGTGAAACTGCCAAATAATGAAATTGTCCTGTTTTCAGGGGATTTAGGTCCCAGCAACACACCGTTATTGCCGGACCCAATCTCTCCGCCTCGCGCCGATTATCTGCTAATTGAATCAACCTACGCGAACACAACCCACGACAATGTGCAGCTGCGGGCGCAGCGCTTAAAGGACATCATCAACCGTTCTTTGCAAGACGGTGGCACCATTTTAATTCCAGCATTCAGTGTGGGCCGAACACAAGAGCTGCTGTTTGATATTGAACAATTGATCTTCAGCGGTGAAATCGATGGCAATATTCCGATTATTTTAGATTCACCCATGGCGCAACAGGTGACGAAATCTTACCGAAAGTTTAAAAAATTGTGGGGAAAAGAGGCGAAAAAGCGTTTGGATGCGCAAAGGCATCCGCTTGCGTTTGAACAGTGTATTACCGTTCAAGATTATCGAAGCCATCAAGCATTGGTCAACCGTTTAGCCTCAACAGGGGAAGCGGCGATTGTGGTGGCAGCGTCTGGCATGTGTGAAGGTGGCCGAGTGATGGCCTATTTAAAAGCGCTGTTGCCTGATAAAAGAACCGATGTGATCTTTGCGGGCTTCCAAGCACAAGGCACTCTGGGCCGAGCAATTGCGCAAGGCGATCACTCGGTGATGATAGATGGCGATGAAGCGCTTGTGAATGCACAGGTTCACAGTATGTCGGGTTATTCTGCCCATGCCGACCAAGCCGATTTGTTGCGCTTTATTGAGGGCATTGCGACTAAGCCTAAGCAAATTCATTTGATTCATGGAGAGCCCACCACAAAGCAAGCTTTTGCTGCTACGTTGCGCAGTTTAGGTTATGAGGTGATAGATTGAGCGCAATGTTTTGCCGTGTTAATTGCATTGTTAATAGCAGTAACTTACTTTTAATAGGTGTAAAAGATTTGTATCCATTAGCAACTAAACGATAACGCTTTGTGGCTTAGACTGTGGCTTGGACTTTTTGTCGGTTAATTACGACGCGGTGTGAGTGCAAAGTGTACATGTGTAGTGGGCGATTCTTACAAACAAAACCTAATCTATTTCACCAATGGGGGTGAGTTGTGAATCTATCGTTAAAAGGTAAGTTGATAATGACAAGTTTGCTTGTTGTTATTGTGATGGCGGTGGTGTTGACGTTACTGTCGGCAAATTTATTGAAAGATGAAACGGAGAGTGGCATCAAGGAAAGAGTGTATGGTATCTCGAAATCGGCAACGAGTTCGATTACCCAATGGTTAGATGTTCGTAGCAAAGTCATTAGTGCGGTGATCCCTCACACAATGAAGGAAGATTCACTGCCTTTTTTACAGCAAGCTCAGCAAGGCGCACAGTTTGATTTACTCTATTTCGGCACTGAGCAAGGCACCATGCACCGTTCTATTCCGTCTCGAGGTGCAGACAATGCAAGCTATGATCCTCGGACAAGAGGATGGTATCAAGAAGCGAAAAATAGCTCCGGCACGATATTAACTGCCGCCTATGCTGATGCGATCACGGGCGCTTTGATGGTAACGCTCGCTGAACCGATTAAGAAAAACGGACAGTTTTGGGGCGTTATTGGTGCTGATGTATTAATTGATCAATTGGTGAAGGATGTCATTGCGATTGATGCAGGGGCAAAATCAAACGCTATGTTGGTCAACCGTGATACAGGGTTAATTGTTGCACACCGTAATAAAGATTTGATTCTCAAACCACTGGCTTCTTATAGTCCTAACCTAACGCAGCAAGTCATCGACCGCTCAATGGCAGAGAACAAAATACAAACCGTGATGGTTGGTGATGTTGAAAAATTATTATTCTTTACTGCCGTTCCTGAGACTGACTGGGTGCTCGGCATTGAGCTCGATAAAGAGGTGGAGTACACCAATATTGGCGCGCTCTTTATGCAGTTAACCTCGATATCAGTCGCCATTACAATTTTGGTCGTGATTGTGTTTTCGGCATTGGTTGGCTTCTTACTGCGTGATTTGGGCCGAGTCTCCCAAGCATTGGCGGAAATTGCAGACGGTGATGCTGACCTTACGCAGCGCATTGAACCACGTTATCAAGATGAAGTAGGCGCACTGGCGAATAACTTTAATCAGTTCGTCGGTAATATGCACGGCATGATCAAGCGTTTCCATGAAGTGTCGCAAGGGTTAACACTGCAAGCAGAAAACACCGCAGCGCAAGCCCATGAACGTACCCGACGCATTATGGTGCAACAAGATGAAATCAACATGGTGGCCACTGCGATTAACGAAATGGCGGCCGCAACGCAAGAGATTGCAGGCAATGCAGATAATACAGCGGCCACGTCTTTGGATACGGTGAAAATTTCTAACCACGGCGTTGAGCAGGTGAAAAATACTCAACAGTCGATCAGTGAGTTATCGAAAGAGATGACGGTGGCCAAAGAGGTCATTGAGAACTTGAACCAGCATGCACAAAACATCAATACGATCTTGTCAGCGATTCAGGGCATTGCTGAGCAAACCAACTTACTGGCACTGAATGCGGCGATTGAAGCGGCAAGGGCGGGTGAGCAAGGGCGTGGATTCGCGGTGGTAGCGGATGAAGTTCGGGTACTCAGCCAACGAACGCACAGTTCGACGCAAGAGATTCAACAGACGATTGAAACCTTGCAGAAAACCACGACTCAGGCCGTGAACATCATGACTGAGAGTAGCAAGCTTTCCGAAAGTAGCGTGGAAGATGCTAACGTGGCCGCGCAAAGCTTAGTGAAAATTGGTGAAGCGGTCGGCACGATCAGCGATATGGCAACCCAAATTGCAACCGCTGCAGAAGAACAGGCGTCAGTCACAGAGGAAATTACGCGTAATACCCAAGGTATACGCGACGTCTCTGATGAACTGGCAAAAGAAGCGCAAGAAGCTTCCCAACAAGCTGAATTGCTTTCTAGCTTATCTAAAGAGCTTCAACAAGAAATTAACCGCTTTAAACTGTAACCCTTCTCGATCACTTTACGATTAAACCTCCCCCATTAGGGGGAGGAAACTCAGGCAATGTCATGTTTACCTTGCGAGTGCTTGAAAGTCACTGCCAGTTGGTGCTTGCGAAACGCGCAGGCCGAAGTCAGGAAGCACGGCGTAAATGTGGTCAAAAATATCCGATTGAATACCTTCATATTCGACCCACACGACTGTATTGGTGAAACAATAGATCTCCAGCGCGACGCCATCGTGCGTGGGGGCCAGTTGGCGCACCATTAATGTCATGCCTTGGTGAATTTGGGGATGGTTACGCAAGTAACGTTCTAGATAGGCACGAAAACTGCCAATGTTGGTTAAGCGGCGGCCATTGATGCGGCAGGCTAAATCGAGTTGGCTCATCTGATTATAGGCGTTGAGTTCTTGTTCTTTTTCGGCCAAGTAGGGCTCTAAAAGTTGTGCTTTGCGTAGGTAGCTTTGCTCTTCTGGCGTCAGAAAGTGAATGCTATTGGCATCAATTAATACACTGCGTTTAATGCGTCGGCCGCCTGATTCTTGCATCCCTTTCCAGTTTTTAAACGAATCAGAGATCAAGGCATAAGTCGGAATAGTGGTGATGGTTTTATCCCAGTTTTGCACTTTGACTGTGGTCAGGCTAATGTCGATGACGTTACCGTCTGCGCCATATTTGGGCATTTCTAGCCAGTCACCGACGCTTAGCATTTGGTTCGCTGAAAGCTGAATCCCCGCCACTAATCCTAAAATCGGGTCTTTAAATACCAGCATGATGACCGCCGTCATCGCACCTAAACCGCTCAGCAGTAGCACTGGTGATTTGCCAATTAAAATCGACGTCGCAAACAGTGCGGCGATAACAAATGCGATGATTTTGATGCTTTGAATAATGCCTTTGAGCGGAATGTTACGGCTGGTTGCGCTGCGATAAAGTAGCGTTTCCACCACATTGAGCAGGGCGTAACTGCTTAACAGGCCAAAGAGAATAATCCACAGTAAGGTTAATGTATGCAGCAGTTCGTAAGTCGCACTGGCGTGGCTAAGCCATAACTGAGTTTGGATTGAAATGACAATCCCTTGAATTAACAAGGCAAAGCGGCTGAAAAGCTTTTTGCTAAACAGAATGTTTTGTAAAACTTGTGCGTTGGTTGTGCGCCGCTGTAGCCATAGGCTCACCCCTCGGTGCAACACTAAATGGATAACGATAGAAATAAGCGCGATAAGCCCAAGTGCTTCAGCAATCGGCAGCAGTTGTTCTAAATTAATGTTCAGTGATTGTAGCCACGAAGTGATGGCTGAAGGCATGATTTGCTCCTTGTGTCATTAGGCGATACCGTTCCTGTTTTACCGCATTAACTCGTGTTCGATGCAGCAGTGTATTCTCGACAGCAATGGCAAGTGGTTTGCGTGTCTATAGTAACATTGAGTTAAGGTTTCCCTAGGCTTAGTGCCGATTATTAACCGCTATTTGACCTAATAGCCTTTTTCAAAATCAATTCTGTTTTCAAGTTGGAACCCGTCGCGCCACAAGCCGTAATTACGGGTGAAAATCTCAACCACTTGCTCAGGAAAACTCACTGCTGCGATGTGCGGGGTAAGGCTAATGGCAGGGTGCGTCCAGAACGGGTGATCTTCGCTTAATGGCTCTTTTTCAAATACATCGAGGTAAGCGTGTTGAATGTGACCCTCTTCAATCAGTGCAATCAAATCACTCTCAACAAGGTTTTTACCGCGCCCGACATTAAACAGCAATGCATTGTGGCAATGGCTCAATGTACTTTGATTGAGTAAGCCTTTGGTGTGCGGCGTGTTGGGTAACGTACTGACCACAACCTCCGCGTGAGCGAGGGCAGTAGCAAGCTCGTTAATGTGATAGGTTTTATCAAAACCCCCGTTTTTGGCTGGGATGCCAGTGCGGTTGACGCCAATCACGTGCAGACCAAAGGCTTTGGCTACTTTCGCTAAATGGCTGCCAATCGAGCCTGTGCCGAGGATTACCATGGTTTTATCATTGATCGATTGATAAGGGTGGGTTTGCCACTGTTTGGCCGCTTGTTGCTGCGCGTAGCAAGCAAAGTGGCGAAAGTGTGCAATCAGGTTGCCCAGAACGTATTCAGCAATTTGCTGGCCGAAGATGCCTTTAACGTTGGTGAGCTCATAATCTTGACGAAGTTGTGGCGACATTAAGGTGTCGACGCCTGCATATTCCGAGTGCAACCATTCCAGTTGCGGAAAATCGTCCAAATACTTTGCCGCCAGTGGTGGTGCGGCCAGCAAAATGGTTGCTTCGCTGCGATCGTCAGTGATGGCTAAGCCGCTCAACTGCGCCTGTTCAATCGCTTGTCGATAAATATCGTTGTGTTCGGTCAGAATATAGAGTTTATGAGTGAAATTGTTCATCGGCTTTGCTTTTTTCCCTGTTGGTTATCAAGTACACTTCCGCTGTCTTTTTCTGCTGCGATTGAGTGATTATGCTACAAAACCCTCTGCAGGTTCGTCTTGAGAAATTTGAACCTTGGCAACAAATTACTTTTATGGCGTGTTTGTGTGAACGTATGTACCCGAACTATGCCATGTTTTGCGACAATACTGAATTTGCTCACACGCGAGTATATCGAGATATTCTCGACAGTGTTTGGGAATTGCTCACGGTAAAAAGTGCCAAAATCAATTTCGAGAACCAATTGGAGAAGTTGGAAGAGATCATTCCAAGCTCAGAAGATTTTGATGTTTACGCTGTGTACCCAGCAATTGATGCGTGTGTGGCTTTGTCTCACCTACTTCACGGCCTGCTTGATCGCGATTATCTGTATGAAAACATGCAAAAAATCAGTCAGGTGTCGGTGCTGACAGTGGCGCAGTTAGAAGAAGCGCAAACGGGCGAAGAGATCACCAACGACAATCAAAAACAAAATGAAGCGGTCTGCGCTGAATGGGATGTGCAGTGGGTTATTTTCCGCCCTTTGCGTGAAGCCGTAGAGCGAGATATTGATTTGATTAAAGACCTACGCCAAGAGCTACGCGACGAAGGCGTGAGCAATATTGGTGTGAGTTTGTAGTACACCCCCTCCTAACCTCCCCCTAGAAGGGGGAGGGACTAAAAGCACTCTCGTCTCCCTTGAAGGGGTGAGACTAAAAGCATGTTCGTTGTGGGTGCTGAAATGTGCTGATTTCAGTGATCGCTTTTAAATTCCGTACATCTACCTAACTTTCCTCTAGAAGGGGAGGGACTAAAAGCGCTCTCGTCTACCTTAAAGGGGAGAGACTAAAAGCATGTTCGTTTTGGGTGCTGAAATGTGCTGATTTCAGTGATCGCTTTTAAATTCTGTACACCCCCTCCTAACCTCCCCCTAAAAGGGTGAGGGACTAAAAGCGTTCGTTTCGGTGCGGAAAGGTGCTGATTACAGTGATCGTTTTTAAATTCCCTCCCCTTTGAGGGGAGGGTTAGGGTGGGGTGTTTAAGTAGCGACAAATATCCTCAACAACATCATCAAGTTGTATTCGTACTTCCTCGTTTGTATACCGTAAAACACGAATGCCAAATTGCTCTAGATAATCAGTTCTTGCTTGGTCGTAGATATAAGAAGACTCGCTGAAATGAGAGTCACGATCGATTTCAATCACCAGCCGATGACTTGGCGCATAAAAATCCACGATATAAGGACCAATACCAAACTGACGGCGAAATTTAGTGCCTAGTTGTTGGCATCGTAACTTTGCCCACACACTTTGTTCTGATGCTGTAGCGTTAGTACGCAATGTTCTACGCCGCATTTTTGTCGATTTAGGATTAGATTCCATTCTATTTCCTTTATTTTCTATTCCTCATCCCTGTTTTCAATGACGCCGTGTGTTTTCTTCCAACGCTCCCAGCGCTGGTAAGCAAGCTGCTGCATGTCGGTGGTTTTATCTGCTTCATCAATGATCTCTTCACCCAGTAGGTACTCAAAAATATCCTCTAAGGTCAGAATGCCTTGTACTGTGCCGTATTCATCAACGATTAACGCCAATTGCAGCCGTTTTTGCATCATTTGATCAAAGGCCTTTAATAAGCTCATTTTGTTGAGCAGCGCATGAAGCGGCCTCATGACTTCTTCTAAACGTTTACTGCCTTGGCCCTTTTGTTGCAGTTTAAATAGCTCTAAGCGATGCACAAAACCGATGATGTCCTCTTTGCTTTCGCCATAAATAAGCGGACGCGAAAAGGGCGTATCTCTATGTTGCACGAGAAACTCGTCGATAGTGAGTTGCGCGCTGGCGCGAAACAAAACCGGGCGCGGTGTCATCACTTGAGTCACTGGGACGTGCTGGATAGCCAACAAGTTATTGAGTATTTTTGATTCGCCATCGGCAAACTCACCGCTTTCATTGGCCAGCATGGCCATCGCGGAGAGTTCATCACGCATTTTGGGCGCTTCATGGTGACGCGCTAAGCGTTTGGTGATCTGCTCTGAAAACCAGACAAAAGGTGTCAGTGCCCACACCATCCAGCGTAAAACTACCGCAGAAGCTGGCGCAAGTTGACGCCAATAGGTTGCGCCAATAGTTTTCGGTACGATTTCCGACAACACCAAAATGCCTAGAGTTAGCACCGCAGAAAATACGCCGAGCCATTCGCTACCAAATACGACCGCCGCTTGTGCGCCTGCGCTGGCGGCACCGATGGTGTGAGCAATGGTGTTGAGCGTGAGAATCGATGCCAAGGGACGGTCAATATCCGCTTTGAGCTTGCTTAATTTATCCGCTGAAGGATGAGCGTTTTGGCGCAACTGAGCAAGGTAGCTCGGTGTGATGCTCAGTAGCACAGCTTCAAGAACCGAACAGATAAAAGAGACACCGATGGCAACGGCAATATAAACCGTAAGCAAAAACATGATTGTTCCTTAGTTTTAATCTATACCAAATCAATACTGCGTTGAGTTTGCCTCATACCAATATATACCCTTCCCACTTGAAGCTGCAGCGGTGTTGGCTACGTTCGCTCACCCCAATCACATAGTTTATCTATGCTCATGGGGATGAACTTACTTGCCGCCTACCTGCAACTTCAAGTTGTTTGGGTATAGACCGTTGGCGTATGTGGCATTTGCTCTGCCTGGGCAGGATTGCACTGATATATTAGGTCGCTTAAGTGACCTGAAATATCAGGTATCCAAGCATAAGTACGCTATAAATAAGGGCTTACAGCGTCAAAAACAAGCGGATATTCTTTGTCAATCAGTAACAAATTGTGAGTTATTGCTCATATTGTGGTTAAAAGTGCGGCATAGAGACAAAAGATCAGCGACAAACCTTTGCCAGACGGGGGCTTTATGTTTTAGAGTGAGGTCAATTCGATAACACATGAGAAGGGAAACCTAATGAACAAGACCCAATTAATCGACTTTATCGCTGAAAAAGCAGACTTATCTAAAGCACAAGCAAAAGCTGCTCTTGAGGCGACTTTAGGCGCAGTTGAAGGCGCTCTCAAAGAGGGTGACCAAGTTCAACTAATTGGTTTTGGTACATTCAAAGTAAACCACCGTGCAGCGCGTACTGGCCGTAACCCTAAAACAGGTGCTGAGATTCAAATCGCAGCAGCTAACGTTCCAGCATTTGTAGCCGGTAAAGCACTGAAAGATTCAGTGAAATAATTTATACTACGCCGAGATACTCTCTCGGCGTAGATTTCTCCCATGAAAAAAATTCTTTTATCCATTCTATTTCCCCTCGTCTTAGTAGGATGCTCCTCTTCTAGCCATACGCCTAGTCTCGAACAATATTCCAATTATACCAGTGGGCAAACCATGGGTGATGCCACCAGTTTTTATTGGTATATCGAGCGTTCAGCCTCTCCAAACAGCGCCGCCGATTATGTCGCATCAGGTGATTATGGTTGGTATAAAACTAATTATCGCTGGGATGAAGGGACATTAAGAGAGCTCAAGCGTGAAGGTGAGCAGCTACAAAAGAAATCGCTCGTACCTTATTCGGTTCACTTACGTTTTAATGACGCTGGTGAAGCAATTTATCAACAATACCGTGTCGATGGAAAAATACTGCCACTCGATGAAGAACAGCTTTCCCATTACCTGCAACAAGCACAATACCTGATCTCAGAAACCAAAAATAAAGACAACCAAGGGTTAGAACTGATTCAAGGGGTGTGGGATGGAGAAGTGTTTGAAACCTGCACGGGTCATGAATACACGCAGATGGAATTTAACCAAACGCTGCCCAGTTTTGTGGTCAGTCGTTTAGCATCATTGGATAACTACATCGCATTTTTAGGTAAAATCCGCAATAACCGTGTCTATATCGAAGAGCTATTAATGCTTGCTGATGAGAATCATGGCTGTGTCGACAAACCGCAATTGTTGAAGTGATGATTAAGTTCATCTCGAAGTGGGTTTAACACCAAGCCAATACAGAAGTATGAATATGAAGTATAAAAATAAGGCGCTCAATGAGCGCCTTATTGGATCATAACCTAGCTTTGTCGTTGTTATTTTGTTGTCTGTTGTTCACGAGCTATCGCGCGGTAGCCAATATCGCTGCGATAGAACATGCCATCCCAGTTGACCTGTTTGGCTAATTGGTAAGCGCGCAGCTGCGCTTGTGAAACCGTGTTACCAAGTGCGGTTGCGCATAACACGCGACCACCGTTGGTGACGACTTCTCCAGCTTGGTTGCTTGTGCCTGCGTGGAAGATTTTCTCACCCGCGACTTCTTGCGTTGGTAAGCCAGAAATGACGTCCCCTTTCGCGTAGTCGGCAGGGTAACCGCCAGCGGCCAAAACAATACCGATAGAAGCGCGTGGGTCCCATTTTGACTCCACTTGATCGAGTTTGCCTTCTAGAGCGGCAAAGCAGAGTTCGACCAAATCCGATTGCATCCGCATCATGATCGGTTGAGTTTCAGGGTCACCAAAGCGGCAGTTGTACTCAATTACTTTCGGTGTGCCTTGCGCATCAATCATTAGCCCAGCGTACAGAAAACCTGTGTAAGGGTTGCCTTCTGCCGCCATACCGCGCACCGTTGGATAAATCACCTCTTGCATTACGCGTTCATGGATCTCGGGCGTGACCACCGGAGCTGGCGAGTAAGCGCCCATGCCGCCAGTATTGGGGCCCGTGTCTTTATCGCCGACGCGTTTATGATCTTGGCTGGTGGCCATAGGGAGAACATTTACACCATCGACCATGACAATGAAGCTCGCTTCTTCTCCATCTAAGAACTCTTCAATCACCACGCGGCTGCCTGCATGACCAAAGGCATTGCCTGCGAGCATATCTTGAATCGCGTCTTCGGCCTCTTGCAGCGTCATCGCCACAATGACCCCTTTGCCAGCGGCAAGGCCATCGGCTTTGACCACAATCGGCGCGCCTTGCTGGCGGACGTATGCCAAAGCAGGTTCAATTTCTGTGAAATTAGCGTAAGCCCCAGTAGGAATATGATGACGAGCTAAGAAATCTTTGGTGAACGCTTTAGAGCCTTCGAGCTGCGCTGCCGCTTGAGTCGGGCCAAAGATGGGTAAATCCGCCTTACGGAAAGCATCCACTACGCCAAGCACTAAGGGTGTTTCTGGGCCAACAATGGTCAGTTCAATACGTTTTTCTTGAGCAAAAGCGACCAAATCAGCAATGTCTTCCACTGCAATGTTGACGTTCTCAAGTTTAGGCTCAAGCGCTGTGCCCGCATTACCCGGAGCAACAAAGACAGTTTTAACATTTGGGTTTTGAGCGACTTTCCAACCCAGAGCGTGCTCACGACCGCCAGCACCTATAATCAGAATGTTCATCTATGAGTATCCTTTAACGTATAGAGTTTGTTTGTTGCTATTTACCAAGGTTTTTAGTGACGGAAGTGACGCATACCAGTAAAGACCATCGCCATGCCGTGTTCATCGGCGGCGGCAATCACTTCGTCATCGCGCATCGAACCGCCTGGTTGAATCACACACTTGATGCCCGCTTGCGCCGCAGCATCAATGCCGTCACGGAACGGGAAGAAGGCATCAGAAGCCATCACACATCCTTCGACTTGCAAGCCTTCATCGGCCGCTTTAATGCCCGCAATTTTGGCTGAATAAACGCGGCTCATTTGGCCTGCGCCCACGCCAACAGTCATGTCACCTTTTGAGTAAACAATCGCGTTTGATTTGACGTATTTAGCTACTTTCCAGCAGAAAAGAGCATCTTTGATCTCTTCTTCACTCGGCTGGCGCTTGGTTACGATTTTGAGATCATCAAGGCTAACCATGCCTTGATCGCGATCTTGTACCAGTAAGCCACCATTGACGCGTTTCACGTCAAAGCCCGTGGTTTTCGCTGACCATTCACCGCACTCAAGCAGGCGCACGTTTTTCTTCGCCGCAACCACTTCAATCGCTTCCGCTGAAACGGTTGGTGCGATGATCACTTCAACAAACTGGCGCTCAACAATCGCCGCTGCGGTTTGTGCGTCTAGCTCGCGGTTAAAAGCGATGATGCCACCAAAGGCAGACGTTGGGTCGGTTTGGTAAGCGCGGTTGTAGGCTTGAAGAATATCACTGCCCAAGGCAACGCCACATGGGTTGGCGTGTTTGACAATCACACACGCTGGCTCAGCGAACTCTTTCACACACTCAAGAGCGGCGTCGGTATCGGCGATGTTGTTGTAAGAGAGCGCTTTACCTTGGAGTTGGCGTGCCGTAGAGACTGACGCTTCCTCTGGGTTGGCTTCAACATAGAAAGCGGCCGCTTGGTGACTGTTCTCACCGTAACGCATGTCTTGTTTTTTCAGGAATTGTTGGTTGAAGGTGCGCGGGAATTTGCTCTCTTCATCAGCCTTCTTTCCTTCTTCATCAAGTAAAGAGGCTCCGTAGGATGGAACCATAGTGCCGAAGTAGTTGGCGATCATGCCATCGTAAGCAGCGGTGTGTTCAAAAGCGGCAATCGCAAGGTCAAAACGTGTTTCGAGTGTTAGCGAATTGTCGTTCGCATCCATCTCGGCAATGACACGGTCGTAGTCATGTGCATTCACCACTATGGTCACGTCTTTGTGGTTTTTCGCCGCAGAACGCACCATAGTTGGCCCACCAATGTCGATATTTTCTACCGCATCAGCTAGGGTACAACCTGCTTTAGCAACGGTTTCGGCAAACGGGTAAAGGTTGACGACCACCATATCAATCGGCTTAATACCGTGTTGTTGCATGATGTCGTCATCTTGACCGCGGCGGCCCAGCACGCCACCGTGTACTTTCGGGTGCAATGTTTTTACGCGACCGTCCATCATCTCAGGAAAACCGGTGTAGTCAGAAACTTCTGTAACAGCAATACCGTGGTCTGCTAATAAGCGAGCGGTGCCACCAGTAGAAAGAATATCGACACCGCGCTTCGCGAGAGCTTGAGCGAACTCAACAATGCCGGTTTTGTCTGATACGCTGATCAATGCGCGGTGAATAGGACGAGCGTTATTCATGCTTCGGTCTTCCTCAAATCATGGAGTTAATAGGAAATTTGATGGCGCACATTCTAACCAAACAATCATCAAAAAGCTCGCGCAATCGTTTGGCATCGCAAAATTTTTTATAAAAACGGCGATATTGGGTATCAAACGTAATAAAAACGTTAAAGGAGAATGAGATGTTTCAAATTGGAGAACTTGCCAAACGCTGTAAAGTTTCAACCGATACGCTGCGTTTTTATGAAAAAAATGCGCTAATAAAACCGGCGGGGCGCAGTGAGTCTGGTTATCGTTTATATAATCAAAAAAATCAGCAGCAGGTGAGTTTTATTCTCAAAGCCAAAGAGCTAGGGCTCAGTTTGGATGAGATCAAAGAGTTACTGGAAATAAAGCTGGAAGCGACCGAACACAGCTGTGCAGAAGTGAAATCGATCACCAGCGCTAAGCTGGTGGTGATTGATCAAAAAATCGCCGAGTTAACGGCGATTCGTCAAGCGCTAAAAAAAATCAACGATGCGTGCTGCGGTCATATAGACGACAACGCCAGCCACTGCTCAATTTTAGCGGCATTGGAGTGATCTCATCAGCCGATAAGGCGTGAGTTACTCACACTTTAAAATGGCTAATGCTCTGTTTCAGTTGTTGGCCACTGTCTGAGAGATATTGACTGGCTGTCGACACTTGATCGGCTTGGGCTGCAGCTTGGGAGCTGTGCTCGGCAATATGAGTCAGATTGCGATTAATCTCTTCTGTAGCGGTGGTTTGCTGGGCGCTTGCCTCAGCAATATGTTCATTGAGTGAGAGAATCTGTTTTACTTGCTCGTCGATCTCATTGAGCACTTGCTGCGCTAAAACGGCTTGTTGCTGTGTGGCGGTTGATTGTTGCTGCGTTTGAGCCATAAATTCTCCCAGCTCTTTTGCGCGAGCCTGTAATCTATTGATTATCTGCTCTATCTCGTTGGTGCTGGTTTGAGTACGCGTTGCCAGCGCCCGTACTTCATCCGCGACGACCGCAAAGCCTCGCCCTTGTTCACCAGCACGTGCTGCTTCAATCGCCGCATTCAGGGCCAATAAGTTGGTTTGTTCAGCTATCCCTTGGATGACCGCCAGTATCGCTCCGACATCTTGTGTCTCTTTCGCGAGGTTTTTAGTGGTGGTGTCAGTGGTGGTCAGTAGTGCAGACAGGGAGTCCATAAAATCAGAAGCTTTGCCAATCACCGAGCTGCCTTCTTTGCCTTTGCTGCTGGCCGTATGCGCGGCTTTCGCGGCACTACTCGCTGCATTAGCCACTTCTTGATTGCTCGCATGCAGTTCGTTCATTGCTGATGCGACCGTATCGACAGATTGCTGCTGCTCTAAGGCTTTGATTGAGGCATGTTGTGAGAGTTGAGTAAGCTCATTTGCCGAGTGGTTAACATTGTCGGTGATCGGTGTGATATTGGTAATGGTATGACGAATCTTCTCTGTGAACTCATTGAAGGCTTGCGCTATGTGTGACAGCTCATCACTACCTTGCACCGAGAGCTTTTTGGTTAAATCACCGTCGCCTTTGGCGATTTCTTCGAGTGCCTGTTTGGTTTCTTCACACGGTTTAGTGATGCTATTTCCTATCACTACTGAAAGAATCAGCATCACAATAATGACGATGCTAAGAATGAGCAATATCGATTGTAGGCGTTGCCAAATCAGCGCATTGACATCGTCGATGTAGACTCCAGAACCGAGGATCCAACCCCAAGGTTTAAATAATTTTACATAAGAGATTTTACCCACATCGACGCTAGAACCTGGTTTGGGCCACATATAGTCGACAAAGCCTTCACCCTGTTGTTTAGCGACTTTAGTAAATTCTACAAACAGTTTTTTTCCGGTCGGGTCGGCGGCATTGGAGAGATCTTTGCCGTCCAATTGGGGCTTCATTGGGTGCATGATCATACTTGGCTGAAGGTCGTTGATCCAAAAATAATCATCAGCCTCGTAGCGCAGTTTCGCGATGGCTTGTTTGGCTTGAGTCTGTGCTTGTTGCTCGGACAAGGTGCCATCGATTTGTAATTGGTGGAAGTAACTTAATACGCCATATCCTGTTTCGACGATGTGGCGAGTTTTTGTCTGTTTTGATTGCATTAAATCGTGTTGATAACTATTGAGCATGGAGACAAATGGGATCAACAGTAGCAGTGTGGTGACCGTGGTCAGCAGGTATAAACGCGTTCTAATTTTGGTCTGGCGCAAGTTCAGTAAGCTCATTGACGTCACTCCTTGTCAATCTTCCGAGTGGTTTTATCATTATAGGCCCATTTGACTTGGTGTTTAGATTGTTGCGTCGCCGAGCTTATCTTAGTCACTCCATTTTTGGGGGATAAAGCCTTACTCATTGTATGCACTGTTCACGACAAGTGATTTGGGGATCGGTCGGTAAATTTCCATCACATGCACAATGTAACCAGTTTGTTGCGGTCGCGTAAATGCGACAACAGAAGAAGAGAGAGCCCGCTCAAACAATCAGAACTCTTTATTGCATTAATGCAAAGTAAAGCAGCCCGTTGATATTTTAGTTATCCGTTGGGTGAAAATGAAAAAACCGAGCGCAGAAGCTCGGTTTTAAAAGCGATGGTATCTAGTTGCTAGATTTGTGCAGTAGCTAGATTAGTTCATGCCGTATTTTTTTAGCTTCTTACGAAGAGTGCCGCGGTTGATGCCCATCATGGTTGCTGCGCGAGTTTGGTTACCGCGAGTGTACTGCATGATGGTGTCGAGTAGTGGCTGTTCAACTTCAGCAAGAACTAACTCGTATAGTTCTGTCACTTCTTGGCCGTTTAACTGCGCAAGGTAGTTTTTAAGAGATGCTTTAACTGAATCACGTAGTGGCTTTTGCGTGATTTGATCTTGTGAAGTTACGGTTGTTACTGTGAAAGCTTCTGAAGTCAGGTTTTGTTCGAACATATGCGGTCTAGCTCTTCTCTTAATTATGATGCAACGTTATCAAAATAACCTTCGAGCGCGTCAATTTGCAGCGGTGCTGCGTCAATAGCGTTGAAGGTACGGCGAAACTCACTCGCTTGTTCATGTTCTTTCAGATACCAACCCACATGCTTACGAGCGATGCGAGGGCCTAAATACTCACCATAGAAACTGTGGAGAGCCTGTACATGACCAAGCATAATATCTTTCACTTCCGCAGCCGGAAGTTCAGACATCGTGGTGCCGTTTTCCAAATAGTGTTGGATTTCTTGGAAAATCCACGGGCGACCTTGGGCAGGGCGTCCAATCATTAAAGCGTCAGCGCCGGTGTAATCCAGCACGTATTTCGCCTTCTCTGGGCTATCGATATCACCGTTAGCAATAACCGGAATAGAGATGGCGTTTTTCACCGCTTTAATGCTGTCGTATTCGGCCTCGCCTTTGTACATACACGCTTTGGTTCTGCCATGCAGGGCTAAAGCTTGTATGCCGCAGTCTTCGGCTAATTTAGCGATGTAGACACAGTTTTTGTTGTCTGTATCCCAGCCAGTACGGGTCTTTAATGTCACTGGGACATCAACGGCGTTCACCACCGCTTTCAAGATCTGTTCAATCGTCTCCGGAAATTGGAGTAAGGCTGAACCCGCCAGCTTTTTATTCACCTTTTTTGCTGGGCAACCCATGTTGATGTCGATGATCTGAGCACCGTTCTCAACACTAAATTGGGCTGCATCGGCCATAAGCTGTGGGTCGGCTCCCGCAATTTGTACCGAGCGAATGCCCGATTCGCCCTCATGTACCATACGTTGCATCGACTTTGACGTATTCCATAGAGCAGGATTAGAGGACATCATTTCACTGACGGCCATGCCTGCTCCATAGCGAAGACACAACTCTCGAAATGGTCTGTCAGTTACTCCTGCCATAGGGGCAACGATAAGATTGTTCTTAAGTTGATAGTTTCCGATTTTCAAAACGTCATCACAGTTCTGTACCAGCAAGGGCGCGCATTTTACGCATTTTTTTACTGCGTGAAAAGACTAATATTTGAGCATTTACAATTTGTTTTAGTAAATCGTATAAAATACAGTCTATTAGCACGCAAAGTCTTATCTAGCCTTGCTTGCGACCCGAGATGCGGCACCACTCATTGAGCTCAATTATCGGGTCAATGTGAAGTTCGTCACGATAATGGTTGGCAACTTCTTCGGCTTGAGTGTCCAAAACACCGGACATCGCAAGTTGGCCATTGGGCTTAAGTAACCCTTTTATCACACCATTCAGGTCACGCAGTGGGCCGGCCAAAATGTTGGCCACAACCACGTCAGCGATTAAGCCTTCAGGTTGATCTTGTGGTAAATACACTTCAAGTTGGTCAGCTACACCATTGCGTCCTGCGTTGTCGTTAGAAGCAAGCAGTGCTTGTGGGTCGATATCAATACCGACGACTTTGGCTGCGCCCAATTTGATCGCCGCAATGGCTAGGATGCCTGAACCACAACCAAAATCGATGACGGTTTTGCCTGTCAGATCGAGCCCTTCGAGCCACTCTAAACATAATGCGGTCGTCGGGTGAGTCCCTGTACCGAATGCAAGGCCCGGGTCGAGCATTACGTTGACAGCGTCAGGTTCTGGGATTTCACGCCAGCTTGGGCAAATCCACAAACGTTGACCAAATTTCATCGGGTGGAAGTTGTCCATCCATTCACGTTCCCAGTCTTTATCTTCGAGCTGTTCAACTTTGTAGGCAAAGTCATCACTCAGCAGTTTGCTTGAGCGAATTTGGTCAATGATCCATGCGCTATCGGCTTCGGCATCATATAGCGCCAGCACGTCGGTATCGCCCCAAAGGCGAGTTTCGCCCGGAAGCGGTTCAAAAACAGGGGTGTCGTGAGCATCAAGAAAAGTGACGGATACTGCGCCCGTCTCTTCCATCAGCATGTCGCCAATTGGCTCGGCATTGGCGTTAGTTGCGTTCAGTTTAATTTGAATCCAAGGCATGTCAGTTGCTCTGTTATGTCGTCAGTTGGCGCAGAGTTTAGCAGAAACTGACTCGGCTGCCGAAAACAAAAATGCTCACCGAAGTGAGCATTTGGTCTCTCGCGACGCGAAAATTAGTGCTGTAAACCCAATTTCTTCTCAAGGTAGTGGATGTTCGCTCCACCGTGTTGGAAGTTCTCATCTTGCATGATCGATTGCTGCAAGGTGATATTGGTTTTAATGCCATCGACGATCATTTCGTTTAACGCATTTTTCATGCGCGCAATCGCCACGTCACGGTTTTCACCGTAAGTGATGAGCTTGCCGATCATTGAATCGTAATGTGGCGGCACTGTGTAGCCAGCATAAATGTGCGATTCCCAACGAACGCCCATACCGCCCGGCGCGTGAAAACGTTCAATTTTGCCCGGTGAAGGGAGGAAACGAACCGGATCTTCCGCGTTGATACGGCATTCAATTGCATGGCCACGGATCTTGATGTCATCTTGGGTAAACGACAGTGGTTGACCTGCGGCGACGCGAAGCTGTTCTTTGATGAGATCAACGCCAGTGACCATTTCAGTGACTGGGTGCTCAACTTGAATACGCGTGTTCATCTCAATGAAGTAGAACTCGCCGTTTTCGTATAGGAACTCAAACGTACCGGCACCACGATAGCCAATTTCGAGACAAGCGCGTGTACAACGTTCACCGATGTATTTACGCATCTCTTCAGTAATACCTGGCGCTGGGGCTTCTTCGACCACTTTTTGGTGACGACGCTGCATTGAGCAGTCACGTTCACCAAGGTGAATCGCGCCACCTTGACCATCCGCAATAATTTGTACTTCAACGTGACGTGGGTTTTCTAGGAATTTTTCCATGTAAACCATGTCATTGTTGAACGCCGCTTTGGCTTCGGCACGTGTCATTGCGATCGCTTGGGTTAGTTCATTTTCGCTACGAACCACGCGCATACCACGACCGCCGCCGCCGCCAGAAGCTTTGATGATCACAGGGTAGCCAATGCGTTTCGCATGAGCTTTGTTTTTAACTTCATCGCCATCAAGTGGGCCGTCAGAACCCGGCACACAAGGAACGCCCGCTTTTTTCATTGCGCTGATGGCTGACACTTTGTCACCCATCATGCGAATGGTATCGGCTTTCGGGCCAACAAAAATGAAGCCTGAACGCTCGACTTGTTCAGCAAAGTCGGCGTTTTCAGAAAGAAAACCGTAACCGGGGTGAATTGCTACTGCGCCAGTTACTTCTGCTGCAGAAATAATGCGTGGAATGTTTAAGTAGCTGTCAATACCACGTGCTGGGCCAATACAGATGGTTTCGTCGGCCAGCAGTACGTGTTTTAAATCACGATCGGCAGTGGAGTGCACGGCAACAGTTTTGATGCCAAGCTCTTTACATGCGCGCAGAATACGAAGTGCAATTTCACCTCGATTCGCGATGACTAATTTATCTAACATAAAGCAGACCTCGATTATTCGATAACAACAAGCGGTTGGTCGAATTCAACGGTCTGGCCGTCTTCAAGTAGGATTGCCGTAACGATACCTGCTTTATCGGCTTCGATTTGGTTCATCATTTTCATCGCTTCAACGATGCATAGTGTGTCACCGACTGAAACACTTTGACCGACTTCGATGAACGCTTTTGAATCTGGACTTGGTGAGCGGTAGAAAGTACCGACCATTGGCGAAAGCACTTGGTGACCTTTTGGCGCTACAGGCGCGGCGGCTTCAGCCGTTGGCGCAGGGGCAGCGACTGGCGCGGCTTGTTGTGCTGGCGCTGGTGCAGCGTAATGCATCTGAGCCATCTGTACTGGCGCAGTGTTACGACTGATGCGTACCGATTCTTCACCTTCAGAGATTTCTAGTTCAGAAATGCCAGATTCTTCTACCAGTTCGATAAGCTTCTTGATTTTACGAATATCCATCTTTTCTTTCTCTTTATCTTGTGAATACGTCAGCCCTTAAGGTTGGGCCGTAGAGTGTTTGTTTATCGTTGATCGTCTGTGGGTTATTTTGCCTGTAGCGCTTTTATGGCAGCTGCAAGAGCAAATTCATAACCTTGTGCACCTAACCCGCAAATCACCCCTTGCGCCTTATCCGACAGATAGGAGTGGTGGCGAAAAGGTTCACGTGCGTGAACGTTGGATAGATGCACTTCAATAAATGGGATGGCGACACCCAATAACGCATCGCGCAGTGCCACACTGGTGTGCGTCAATGCGGCGGGATTAATGATGATGAAGTCGACCTTGCCGTAAGCGGCATGGATGGCTTCGATCAGCTCATATTCGCGGTTCGATTGAAGATGTTCTAACTCAATATCTGCTTTTTGCGCTTGTTCGCGTAATGTCTCGGCAATGTGCGCTAAGGTGTCAGAACCATAATGTGCAGGTTCACGTAGCCCTAACAGGTTAAGATTTGGCCCATTTAAGACCAGAATGCGAGATTTAGCAGTCATTGTGTCGACATCTCCCTATATCGTGAAACGAATATTAATATTCCCATATTATTCTTAGGTCAGAGTGAATTTTTCGTCAAAAATTCCCTGAATTTAAGAAATTGCCCAAGATTATAGCTAATTCAGCGCAAATGGCAGCAATTTACTGGTCTTATCAGATAGTTTACTCATTTAATTCTGCAACCGAGTTAACAGAATGAGAAGAACTGAGAGGGAAAGAAAAAGCCGCCACAAGTGTGACGGCTTAATCATCTCAATGCCTCGCGGCAGGTAGAATCGTTAGCGTTAAGACAATTCTGCTTTTTCGGCGATCAATTTATCCACTACGCTAGGATCGGCCAGTGTCGAGGTATCGCCCAAATTACTGGTGTCGCCGGTGGCGATTTTACGCAAAATACGACGCATGATTTTGCCAGAACGGGTTTTGGGCAGTGAATCGGTCCAGTGCAGTACATCGGGCGTTGCAATTGGGCCAATCTCTTTTCGTACCCAATCTTTGACCTCTTTGTGTAACTCGGCACTGGGGTAGACGCCATCATTTAAGGTGATGTAAGCATAAATGGCTTGGCCTTTAATATCGTGTGGCACGCCGACAATCGCTGCTTCTGCAATTTTATCAAAAGCAACCAAAGCGGATTCAATTTCCGCGGTGCCCATGCGGTGACCAGAAACGTTTAACACGTCATCCACGCGGCCCGTTATCCAGTAGTAGCCATCCTCATCGCGGCGTGCGCCATCACTGGTGAAATACATACCTTTGAAGGTTGAGAAGTAGGTTTGTTCAAAACGGTCATGATCGCCATAAACCGTGCGCATTTGGCCCGGCCATGAATCTAAAATAACCAAGTTACCTTCGGCAGCCCCTTCAATGATGTTGCCCATGTTATCGACCAAGGCTGGTTGCACGCCAAAGAATGGCCGTGTGGCCGAACCCGGTTTAAGTGCCGTCGCGCCCGGCAGTGGCGTAATTAAAATGCCACCCGTTTCGGTTTGCCACCATGTATCGACAATCGGTGATTTTTCGTTACCGATGGTTTTGTAGTACCACTCCCACGCTTCTGGGTTAATCGGTTCTCCCACCGAACCCATAATGCGCAAACTGGTGCGTGACGTCTCTTTGACGGCTTCATTGCCTTTCGCCATCAAGGCGCGAATAGCGGTCGGCGCAGTGTAAAGAATGTTAACTTGGTGTTTATCCACCACTTGACTCATGCGGTTGGTGTCTGGGTAGTTGGGAACCCCTTCAAACAGAACGGTTTTTGCACCATTGGCCAAAGGACCGTAAACCAAGTAGGTGTGGCCAGTGATCCAGCCCACATCGGCGGTACACCAAAACACTTCGCCTGGCTGATAGTCAAACACATATTTGAAGGTCATCGCCGCGTAAACAAGGTAGCCACCGGTTGTGTGCAGCACACCTTTGGGTTTACCCGTTGAACCAGAGGTATAGAGAATGAAGAGGGGATCTTCCGCTTTCATGGCTTCGGCTGGGCAGTGGTCGGAAGCTTTTGCGGTTGCTTCATGCCACCACACATCACGATGTTCGTGCCAGTCAATTTGGCCACCAGTGCGTTTAAAGACGATCACTTTGCTGATGTTTTTCACTTCAGGGTGGGTCAAGGCTTCATCGACGTTTTTCTTCAAGGGCACAGCGCGACCGCCACGTACACCTTCGTCGGCGGTGATGACTATTTTGGAATCGGAATCAATGATACGACCGGAAAGGGCTTCCGGTGAAAAGCCACCAAACACCACAGTATGCACTGCGCCTATTCGAGTACAAGCGAGCATCGCAACGGCTGCTTCTGGCACCATAGGCATGTAAAGACAGACCACATCTCCTTTGCGAACTCCTTGATCTTTTAACACATTAGAAAAGCGACACACTTGTTGATGGAGTTCTTTAAAGGTGAGGGTTTTATCGTCAGCCGGATCGTCACCTTCCCAGATAATCGCCACTTCATCACCACGAGTGGCAAGGTGGCGATCGATGCAGTTAGCGGAGACGTTTAATGTGCCATCTTCAAACCAGCGAATATCTACATGGCCAGTATCAAACGAGGTTTGTTTCACTTGAGTGAAAGGCTTAATCCAATCCACAATCTTGCCGTGTTCACTCCAAAAGCCTTCTGGGTCGGTCACTGATTGTTGGTACATCGCTAGGTAAGTGTCATTATCCGCATGTGTTTTGGCTTTGATGTTCTCTTTTACCGGATAAACGTGGGCTTCACTCATTGCTTTTCTCCTTGTGAATTCGAACAATTTCCCTGTTGATTGGCGATCAAATTGCGCTGAAAGGAAAATCTGTATGTGGGTAACTGTCAGTCAGAGTGCGATTTTCTACAATTAGACTTTAGGATGAGTGTGGGGTAAGTGCTAGCGCGAGTAAGGTGCAACAAAGGGAGGCAGATCACCTTTGGTCAAGCGCACAAACACTAATGCCGCGGCGATGGCATCTTGCAACGCGTCGTGTTTATCCTGCATCGGCAAGTCGAGATGGCGACAAATCGCCTCTAAGCTGAGGTCGATGTACGCGTTCGGCAGCATTCTCTCTAACTGATCATGATAGATTTGACTTACTTCGATGAGGGCATTGGGCAGTGGAAAGCCTAAATGTCGTCGGCAAGCGAGGTCGAGGATTTTTTTGTCATAACGAATGTGATAGCCCACTAAAGGTCGGTTGCCGATAAAGTCTAATAGGTGAGTGATGGCCTCTTGCTCGTCGATGCCATCGACCAGATCTTGATGGCGAATTTTGTGGATTTTGACTGAACCCGAGTCGAGCGATTGTGGCGCGCTCAAACGCACTTCAAATGGCTGGCTGGTTAAAATGCGGTTGTCGATGATTTTGGTGGCGGCAATCGTCACTAACTCGGCGCGATTCGGGTCAAGGCTGGTGGTTTCGCAATCGAGCGACACATATTCCCCTTGCATCGGCGTCGCAAACAACGGCTGATAAGGCGAGTCTTTCAGCTTGTGAAACCAATAATGGCGTGTAAACCAATTCAATTGTTCGCCTCCACTATTCGCGAATTTGATAGTGATAGCCAAGCCACTGCTTGAATTTTTTCACCACGTGTAAACTGTGCCTGAGCAGGTCACGCTCGGTTCGGTCGAGCTGTTTTAAATCGAGTTTATTGGTGCTGTGTTGATTGCTCAGTTGCTGAGCTAAGCGCAATTTAAAGAACTGTTTGAGCGCTTCACTGAGATTATCGGCGGTTTCTTTTTCCAAAACCCGTTGCTCTACTAGCGCCTCGATGCGTTCAAAAGTGTTATTTTGTTGAACTTGATGTTCAAGGCTTAGGGCGCGAATGCCATGCACAATCGGGAAAATGCCACCTTGTTTAATATCTAAGCCAGATTTGGAGTGTTTTACGGTGCCAAACAGCGTGAGTGGTACAGAAAAGCTCAGCGCGGGGCGAGTAAACTCCATCAAAATCAATTCTTGGTCGGCCATTAAATGGCTCAAGTGATGTTTAATAGGGGCCAATAAGTGTTTGTTGCCCGCGACGGCGTGTGCGTCGGCCATGATCGCAATGTCCATCACTTGCTCGGGTTTGGCCGCTTTTACCCATTGGCTAAGCGTGGTTTTCCACTCAGTTTGGCTTTTGACCCATTTGGGATTATTGACCATCACATTGCCCGGACAAAGCGGATAGCCGAGCTGCTGTAAGGTGTGGGTGAGCGTGTCCATGACCACCCCCATTTGATGCCACTGCAAGCCATCTTTGATGATCAGCGCGTTATCTTGGTCGGTTTTGAGGATCTGCTCTCCACGGCCTTCGGAGCCGAGTACGATCAAGCAGCAGTGATCATGCAGCGCGGGTGGCACAACCAAATGAAAGGCTTTTTCGATGATCTGTTCATTGACTGCTGAAATCAGCTCCATAATAAAACGAGTGCGAATGCCATTGTTGATTAGGCTTTCAACCAGTTGCCGTTGTTTGTTGGAGGCAAGAGCTAGCTCTTCCACGCAGTTGGCGCGAGCAATACTTAACGTCAGCACGTGAGAATGAGTGGAGAAAGCACTGAGAATTTGTGTCATGTCCAGCATGCCAACCGCTTGATGGCCATCACACACCATCACTCGTTTTATGCGGTTGCGCGTCATGGCGATCATCGCATTAAACAGAAAATCGCCATCGTTGATGTGCAGCACAGGAAAGGTAGCAATTTCCCCAACAGGGGTATCGAGCGGATGGTTATCGAGCATAACGGAATGAAGCATATTGGTGCGCGTGACGATAGCATAGGGGTGCGCACTGGGGTTTTCGATTAAGCGTTGATCATGCTCAGCAAGACGAACTAAGGCCGCATCAACTCCGTTATCGCGTAATTGCTGTGTCACTTGGTTGAGCGGTTGATCTGGGTTTAAAATCATCGGTGGATGGTAAATCGAGTCATCCACCTTAGTTAAAATAAATTCGGCTAAATTCTTTTGCTGGTGTGCTACATCAAGCAGAGCTTGGCGTTTGGCGAGATTATTGTCGAAGTAGGCGGCGAACTGACCGTTGTCATTATACAGTTCGAGAAAGACGGCTTTCGGCAGCAGATAGCTTAAGGTATCTTCCAGCGCCACGTACTGATGCTTGGCTTTTTCTTCAAACAGTGCGCGTACATCAAACATGTCATCGTTGGCGTAGTGAGCAAAAATCTCTTTGCCATCTGGCGAGCGTTCTTCGACCGCGCCTTTGATCAGTACGTGCAGATACACGCTGGGTCTATCACTGGTCTGCAGCAGATCGTTGCTACGAAAATACGCTACATCCAAGGATGAGCGAAGTCGCTGTTGCTGCGGCAATGTTAAGCGGTCAAAGGGCGGTGACTGCATGTTGAATTTGTCAGGCATAACGATCGTCACTCAGAAGAAATTCCTATCTAAGTGTGACAAAAATCGCCACTACCTCCAGACGACTTTGGTCTAATGAGTGATATGACCCGCAAGGTTGTGAATAAGGAAACAGATTTGTCAGTAAACTTCCCTTTTTAGAAGCCTAAACTGCCTGCATAATACGGCGGTTTTCTCTCCCTCATTTTGTTCAGGATGAATCATGCTTAACCCCTCTCCATATGGTTGGATATCGCAGTACTTTATTGGTTTCTTCTTTGCGTATGGCGTTTACTTGCCATTTTGGGCGCTGTGGTTTGAAACCCAAGGTGTGTCTGCAACCGATATTGGCGTATTAATCGGTATGGGCTTTGCCACGCGTTGCGTCGCTAATTTGGTGATTACGCCGCGTATCCATAAGGCCGAGCTTCTTCTACCAGCACTGCGTTGGTTAAGTTTGGCGGCGTTTTTATTTATTGGTTTTCACTTCTTTACGGGCGGCAGTTTCTGGCTGATGGCATTAGCCACTGTGTTGTTCAACCTCTGCTGTGGCCCCGTGGTGCCGCTATCCGATGCGATGGCTAACTATTATGCGCGCTTAAAAATGCTCGATTATGGTCGCACCCGCTTATGGGGGTCGGTGGCTTTTATCGCTGGTTCTACCGTGGTTGGCGTACTTGTGGCACGTTATGGTTCTGACATGATCCTCTACACCGCCTTGGCTGGGGTATTTGTTTCGCTACTGATTAGCTTGCGCAATCCCAACCCAATGCCCGTGACGGTTGGTGATGCACATGCCGTCCGGCCGAAACTGACGCAGTTATTGCGTGAGTGGCCAGTGATAAAATTCTTGATTTTAGCGGCGCTGATCCAAGGCAGTCACGCGGCGTATTACAGTTTCAGTTCGATTCACTGGAAAGCGGCGGGGCATTCGGAAGAGCTGATTGGCTATTTATGGAGCCTTGGGGTTGCCGCTGAAGTTGCGGTATTTGCGCTCAGCAAACGCCTTTTTTCAGGCTGGTCACTACGCACATTATTTGTTGTCGCGTCGATTGGGGTTGTGGTGCGCTGGACCTTAATGGCGTCGACCACCGCGCTGCTTGCGCTAGGGACGATTCAACTGCTGCATGGGGTGACGTTTGCGATGGCGCATATAGCGGCGATTCAATACATTCAGCACGCACCGCAAAGCAAAATGGTGGCTATGCAAGCGCTGTATAACGCCATTCCACTTGGGGCATTTATTGCTTTGATGACCACCTTGAGTGGCTGGGGTTATGAACGCTGGGGCGCTAATGTATTTTGGGCGATGGCGGCAATGGGCATCTTGGCGCTGTTGATTAAAGTCGAACCCACATCATCCAATGAGTCAGGTACTGAGATAATGAAAGCGGCGCCTGAAGCACAGAATTAACCTTAACTGATTGAGATTAAAAATTATCCTTAGTTAAATGAAGCCTCTTCTTTGAAGAGGCTTTTTTGAACCGATAAGGATATCAAATGCAAGGATGGATCGTCGTTCCCGTTTCGCTCGCTTACTTAGGCGTGCTGTTTCTCGTCGCTTGGTATGGTGATAGACAAAGCCAATGGCTGGCGAAATGGCGACCGTGGATCTACAGCTTATCGATCGCGGTCTATTGCACCTCTTGGACTTTTTACGGCACTGTGGGTCAAGCGGCTAGCAACCCTTGGTCATTTCTGCCTATCTACATTGCGCCTATTTTAGTGTTTACCCTTGGCTGGCGTATGTTGGCGCGGCTGATTTTGATTGCGAAGCGCGAACATATTACCTCCATCGCCGATTTTATTGCTGCTCGCTACGGAAAATCGCAAGGATTAGCGGTAACCGTAACTTTGATTGCCGTGGTGGGCATTTTACCTTACATCGCCTTGCAACTGCGCGGCATCACTATGGGGCTTGAGATTGTCGCCCCCAACCTCGCTACGCAATTTGGTTATCAGAATTATCACGTCTCGTGGTTTGTGGTCGCGGCTTTAGCGCTATTTACCATGCTGTTTGGTACACGGCATATTGATAACACCGAGCACCACCGCGGCATGATGATGGCGATTGCATTTGAATCGATTGTTAAATTGGTCGCTTTTTTAACCGTGGGCGGTTTCATCATTTATCTGGCTTCAAGCCGTGAAACGGTTGATCTAAGTGCGATTGCCCAGCAGACGTATCAAGCGCCCAACTGGCCAACGCTGTTGATCCACACCGTATTAACCATGATGGCGATCATCTGCTTACCGCGTCAGTTTCATACCATGGTGGTAGAAAATGAACGCGCGCAAGATCTACACACGGCGCGCTGGTTATTTCCTCTTTACCTGACTTTGATGGGGTTATTTGTTCTACCTATTGCATGGGTTGGGCAAAGTTTGCTAAGCGGCAGCCCTGCCGATACTTATGTACTCAGCGTGCCTATGTCGGTGGGCGCCGAGCAGATAGCGTTACTGGCGTTTTTAGGTGGCACATCAGCGGCCAGCGGCATGGTGATTGTCTCGACCATCGCATTGGCTATCATGGTTTCTAATGATTTGGTGATGCCGCTTCTGTTGCGCCGCATGCGCTTAACTCAGCGCAACTACCGTCATTTATCTGGGTTGTTGCTCAACATCCGTCGCGGGTTGATTCTATTGCTGCTGCTTGGCGCTTGGGGTTTTTATCAGGCGCTGGATGCGATTGGTTCTTTATCGGCGATCGGTTTTCTCTCATTTGCGGCGATTACCCAATTTGCCCCTTCATTGATTGGTGGCATGTACTGGCGTGAAGGCAACCGCAAAGGCGTTTATGTTGGATTGGCGGTCGGTTTTACTGTGTGGCTAGTAACCTTAATGAGCCAAACCGACATGCTGGCGGGCGATGCACAAAGTAACGTTCTGTTATGGATGATCACCCCGCCGGATTGGTTGGTGCAGATGGGGCTGAAAAACTCAGATTGGGGCATGATGCTCAGTGTTGCGCTCAACACATTCTGCTACGTTGTTGTCTCTATGGTGACTCGTCCGAGTTTGAGTGAGCGTTTACAATCGGCCTCTTTTGTCGGTACGCCGCTGCCTGAGAGTGAGAATCTCAGCTTGTATCAAAGCCGCGTGACAGTGGCTGAGCTTGAAATGTTGGCCGCTCGTTTTGTGGGGCGCACTCGTGTTCGCACTGCCTTTCGCCAATATTGGAGCCAGCAGAGAGAGACGTTACTACCTAACCAACAAGCGCCATCTACCTTAATCCGTCATACAGAAAGAGTGCTGGCGGGGGTGTTTGGTGCTTCTTCGGCCAAATTGGTGCTCACTTCCGCGCTGCAAGGACGCAACATGCAGCTTGAGGAAGTGGCGACCATTGTTGATGAAGCATCCGAGCTGTACGACTTTAGTCGCGGCTTATTGCAAGGGGCCATTGAGCATATTGGTCAAGGAATTACCGTGGTCGATAAAAAGCTGCGGCTGGTGGCGTGGAATCAACGCTATCTCGAACTGTTTGAGTTTCCCGCTGGGCTGATTCAAGTGGGGCGGCCGATTGCGGATGTGATACGGCACAACGCGCAACACGGATTATGCGGCCCTGGTGACCCTGAGGATCACGTGCGGCGGCGGGTGTATCACCTTGAGCAAGGAACCAGACACACCTCGGCGCGTATTCGTCCTGATGGACGAGTTATTGAAGTGCAAGGCAACCCGATGCCGGGCGGCGGGTTTGTGATGAGCTTTAGCGACATCACCGTTTTTCGCGAGGCGGAGCAGGCATTAAAAGAGGCTAATGAGACCTTGGAAGAGCGCGTGCACCAACGCACCCTAGAGCTTGAAACCCTCAACAAACGCTTGGTGGCGGCAACTCAAAAATCAGACCAAGAATCGCAATCAAAATCGCGCTTTTTGGCCGCCGTCAGCCACGATTTAATGCAGCCGTTGAACGCTGCGCGCCTGTTCGCTTCCTCGCTCTCGGAAGTGGCTAAAGAGACGGAAGTGAAAACGTTGGCGGGTTATATAGAGAGTGCTCTGGGCGCGGCTGAAGATCTGATTGGTGATTTGCTGGATATTTCACGTTTAGAGTCCGGCAAGCTCGATGTGCATTCTCATAGCTTTGCTATTAATGATGTATTTTCGAATCTTAACGCTGAATTTAGCGCTTTAGCTAAGCAGCAAGGGATTGATTTTAAAGTGATCCCATCCTCACTCTATGTGATGTCTGACCCTAAATTATTGCGTCGCGTGGTACAAAACTTTCTCACTAACGCGTTTCGCTACAACCCTAAAGGTAAAGTGGTGCTGGGTGTACGCCGAGTGCGAGATCAGGTCAGGATTGATGTTTGGGATAACGGCATTGGTATCGAGCAAGATAAGCAGCAAGAAATCTTCGAAGAGTTTAACCGTGGTAGCCAAGTCCGTTCTGACCAAGGTTTGGGGCTCGGTTTAGCGATTTCAAAAGGCATTGCATATGTGCTGGGTCATGAAATTTCGATGCGCTCTTGGCATGGAAAAGGCAGCGTGTTTTCGCTCTCTTTGACGCGAGCTGAAGCTGTCAAACAGGCTCCGACCCTGGCGATAGAGCAAGGTATGCCATCTGATCTCAATCATCTGCGCGTACTGTGTGTGGACAACGAAGCTGATATTTTAGTCGGCATGAACGATCTGCTCGCAAGGTGGGGGTGTGATGTCAAAGTAGCAGCGGACTTACTGCAAAGCCTGAAAGCATTAGAAAACAATTGGTTGCCTGATGTTATTTTGTCGGATTACCGCTTAGATAATGGTCGCACTGGTTTAGAAGTGTTGCAGCAGTGTCGCTTGCGGCTTGGAGATAGCTTTGAAGGGGTCATCATCAGCGCTGATCGCACTGAAGAGATGATGGATGCGATTAAATCCAATGGCTTTAGCTTTATTCCCAAACCAATAAAACCACTCAAACTGCGCGCGCTGTTGAATCGAGTCAATTAAGCATGCAGCATAAAGCCGATGCGTGGGCATCGGCTTTATGGTTGTTATCACACTTCACTGCGGAGCGAACATCGAGCATGACGCTCGCAGGTGAAGATTAGTGGTCGTGAGCTTGCCCCGCGCCTTTCGGGAAGCGGATTGACTCCACCATTTCTTGCACTTCGGTTGGAACTTCTGCGGTAAATTTATTCACCACAATCGATACCACGAAGTTCAAACACATACCTAACGTACCAATGCCTTCAGGGCTGATACCAAACAACCAGTTATCTGGCGTGCTGGCTGCCGGGTTAATGAATTTGAAGTAGATGATGTAGGTTGCAGTAAAGATAATCCCTGCGACCATGCCCGCGATCGCGCCTTCTTTATTCATCTTCTTGTAGAAGATGCCCAAAATAATGGCCGGGAAGAAGGAGGCGGCTGCCAATCCGAAGGCAAACGCTACCACCTGAGCCACAAAACCCGGTGGGTTAATGCCTAGGTAACCAGCACCCACAATCGCAATGATGGCGGCTAAGCGTGCGGCTAACAGCTCTTGTTTATCGGTCATGTTTGGTTTGAAGCCTTTCTTCAATAAGTCGTGAGAAATTGACGTCGAGATAACCAATAAAAGACCTGCAGCTGTCGAAAGCGCAGCAGCTAAACCCCCAGCTGCGAGCAAGCCAACCACCCAGTTTGGCAGTTTTGCCAGTTCAGGAGACGCCAATACGATGATGTCACGGTTAATGTTCATCTCGTTGCGCTCATCGCCAGAGTAGAACATACGACCGTCGTTGTTCTTATCTTTCCAGCTTACAAGGCCAGTATTCTCCCAGTTCTTAAACCAAGTAGGCGCGTCTGTTGCGGGTACGCCTTGCATGTCTGGGCCATTAATGGTCTCAATCATGTTCACGCGAGCAAAAGCAGCAACACCTGGCGCTGTGGTGTATAACAAAGAGATGAACAGCAATGCCCAACCTGCTGAGATACGCGCATCACGCACTTTAGGCACAGTGAAGAAGCGAATAATGACGTGAGGAAGACCAGCAGTACCCACCATCAAGGCTGCGCAGATAAAGAACACGTCAACCGTGCTCTTGTTGCCTTCGGTATAAGCGGTGAAGCCGAGCTCTTGAGTTAAGCCATCGAGTTTATCGAGTAGGTAAACATCGGTACCGGTAATGGTTGAGCCCATACCAATTTGTGGCAGAGGGTTACCTGTCATCATGATCGAGGTGAAAATGGCGGGAACAAGGAAGGCGAAAATGAGCACGCAGAATTGTGCAACTTGCGTATAAGTGATGCCTTTCATGCCACCGAGTACCGCATAGAAGAACACGATCCCCATACCGATGACGATACCAACGTTAATATCCACTTCGAGGAAACGAGAGAATACCACCCCGACGCCGCGCATTTGCCCCGCAACATAAGTAAACGAGATAAAGATGGCGCAAAATACCGCCACCATGCGCGCGGTTTTTGAGTAGTATCGCTCACCGATAAAATCTGGCACGGTGAACTGGCCAAATTTACGCAAGTAAGGTGCAAGGCAAAGCGCCAATAACACATAGCCGCCTGTCCAGCCCATCAAGTACACGGTACCATCATAGCCAATGAACGAGATGATACCCGCCATTGAGATAAATGAAGCGGCTGACATCCAGTCCGCTGCGGTTGCCATGCCGTTGGCAACAGGGTGAACACCACCGCCAGCAACATAGAATTCACTGGTCGATCCTGCACGGGCCCAAATGGCAATGCCGATATAGAGTGCAAACGTAATACCGACCAGAATAAACGTCCAAGTTTGAATATCCATTTCGTAAACCTCTTAGTCTTCCTGCACGTTGTATTTCTTGTCGAGCGCATTCATGCGCACAACGTAAATAAAGATCAAGGCGACAAAGGTATAGATGGACCCTTGTTGTGCGAACCAGAACCCTAGTTTGAACCCGCCTAAATGAATCGTATTAAGTGCGTCGACGAAAAGAACGCCTGCACCATATGATACCAAGAACCACACTGCCAGCAGTGAGCCCATAATTCCCAAGTTTTCCTTCCAGTAGGCTTGAGCATGTTCGGTTGATTGGAACGCCATGACCTTCTCCTTCGGTTTGCATATCGTAGTGTTAATTTAATGTTACGAAATTAAGATAGCAGTGAAAGGGTGGTGGGTCTGTGCAACTTTAGTCGGGAGGTTGTTTTTTTTAATTCATTGTAACTAAATGAAATTCCTCAATTTAGAAGGCCTTTCTTATGTTGAGTAAATGTTAAATTAGCCAAAAGTATAAGATCATAAGCTCTTGATTGGAAAATTGCTCATGGCGAGTTAACGATTTTTTATGTGGTTGGTTATTCATGCCGCGATAAAAACGATCAATGTTTACATAAAGTTGTCTTAAAAACGGATTAAACTAAGGCACAATGGAACGCGAATTTATGTTGGTTATTCAATCAATAATAATTAAATCAATAAGGAAGGAATATGGATGCAATCGCTATCAATGGTTTTTTTCTCGTAGGTGCTTTGCTGATTGCATTAAGTGTGTTGTTAAGTCCAGTCTCTTCTAAGTTAGGAATTCCTATTCTGCTCGTTTTTTTATTGGTGGGTATGTTGGCTGGGGAGGATGGCCCCGGTGGCATCTTATTTGATAATTATCCGATTGCTTATTTAGTCAGTAACTTAGCGCTTGCCATCATCTTATTGGATGGCGGCATGCGTACCCGTGTTGCCAGTTTTCGGATTGCCTTTTGGCCGTCAGTTTCGTTAGCGACGTTTGGGGTGGCGATCACCACCATTCTCACCGGCTTGATGGCGGCGTGGCTGTTTAATTTGGAATTGCTGCAAGGTATTTTGGTGGGTGCGATTGTTGGCTCAACCGATGCGGCGGCGGTTTTTTCCCTGCTTAAAGGGAGAAGCTTGAATGAGCGCGTCGGTTCAACGTTAGAGATTGAATCGGGCACTAACGATCCAATGGCGGTGTTTTTAACCGTGACATTAATTGCGGTTCTGGGTAGCCAAGGCGATGATCTCAGCGCAGGATTCTTGCTGCTGAGTTTTATCCAGCAATTTGGTCTAGGGGCTTTATTTGGATTAGCCGGAGGTTGGCTGCTCTGGAAGCTGATTAATAGCAATCAACTTCCAGAAGGGCTCTACTCCATTTTGGCCATCAGTGGCGGTTTGATTATCTTTGCGCTGTCCAATTCACTCGGCGGCAGTGGTATTCTATCCATCTACTTGACGGGTTTATTGCTGGGCAATAAACCGACTCGTTGCCGCTATTCCATTCTGAACGTACTGGATGGGATGACGTGGCTTAGCCAAATTGGCATGTTCTTGGTGCTTGGGTTATTGGTCACACCTTCTGAATTGCTGACCATTGCGGTGCCGGGCTTTGCGCTCGCCTTTGGTATGATTTTGTTTGCGCGCCCCATTTCTGTATGGATTGGTTTATTGCCATTCAAAGCATTTACTGCACGTGAAAAGTGGTTTATCTCTTGGGTTGGACTGCGCGGCGCTGTACCCATTATTTTAGCGGTTTTCCCAATGATGGCCGGTTTGCCGAATGCGCAGCTCTATTTCAACTTAGCTTTCTTCGTGGTGATGGTGTCGCTAGTGGTACAAGGGGGAACCTTGATGAAAGCGGCCGCTTTGGCTCGCGTTGAACTACCGCCCAAACCTGAGCCAATTTCACGTACCGGTGTTGAGATATACCCGTGCAGCGAATGGGAAATGTTGGTCTATAAACTCAAGCAAGATAAATGGTGTATTGGTGAGCCATTACGCAACCTTTCTATGCCTGAAGGAACACGTATTACCGCTGTGTTTCGTGACGAGCAACTGCTTCACCCATCGGGCAGCACCAAGTTGCAAGAGGGCGATGTCTTGTGCGTGTTAGCACAGGAGAAAGATCTCGAATCACTGAGCAACCTATTTAGTGAAGCGCCAGAAAAAGCCTCGTTAGAGCGCTTCTTTGGTGACTTCTTTTTGGATGTGGATGCAAAACTCGTTGACGTTGCTGCCTATTATGGTTTGACGATTGAACACCTCAATCAAGAGATGACGCTCAACGATTTGCTGATCCAAGAGCTCGGAGCCACACAAGTATTGGGTGACCATTTTGAATGGCAAGGTCTGTATCTGGTCGTGGCGGACGTGGCCGATTGGCAAGCAACCAAAGTCGGTTTACGATTACCTTTAGAAGAGACGTTAGATGAAGCGAGCGAGTAGCCGACTACTCGCCCAACTCATTGAGTAAAATTACTGCTTGAGTGCGGTTTTTAACCCCAAGTTTACGGAAAATAGCCGTCATGTGCGCTTTGATGGTCGCCTCAGAAACATTAAGCTCATAGGCGATTTGTTTGTTGAGTAGCCCATCAGAGAGCATGCCTAATACTTTGTATTGTTGCGGGGTTAAGGCGGCAATTTTCTTGGTTAAATCATTGCATGCGGCGTGATTGGCAATTAGCCCTTCAGGGAAAAATGGGTCACCGGCTAGGACTTGATTGAGCGCCGAGATCAGCGCACGCATGTCACTCGATTTAGGAATAAAACCAAAGGCACCGTGGCTTTTTACTTGCGCCACCACTGAAGGTTCTTCACTGGCTGAAATCACCACAATCGGTAAATCAGGGTATTCGGCTCGCAAGTGAATCAGCCCTGACATCCCATTTGCGCCTGGCATTTTGAGATCCAACAGCAGCAAATCCACATCGCTCTGTTTGGTTAATAAGGCTAACAGGGCATCTAGCGAATCCGCTTCCAATAAATTGGCACCGCTTATCGCCATATGCACCGATTGAAATAGCGCATTGCGAAACAGAGGGTGGTCGTCAGCAATGATGATGGTGTAGGTCGAATCCATGACGTTTTACACTTTTAGCAATGTCGTTAAATCGATTATTGACCGCGATCTCTCACTGAACAATCTTTATACGCTAAAAGTCTGAACTGTATCCACTTTTTGTCTGATACTTAGTAGTGACTGAGCCTGATCTGAGAGTGGTGCATGCCAAGCGGTTCGAGAAGAAGTGATGGCGTTCACGCGCTATTATTGCCGACGGTTGCAATGGCTTGCTCAAACAGGCGGCAATAATCGGTAAACCTTAAAGCTGGTGGGCGGTGAGGTGCGCTAAAAAGCGATCGGCTGGCATAAAACCGCTGATACGTGCGTTTGAAACGCGTTCACCTTGCGCATTCCAAAAATCAATCGTCGGTAACCCTAGCACGTTCATCGCCTTGAGCAGCTCAATATCTTGTGGCTGATTTTTGGTGACGTCCGCTTGCAATAGCACAAAGTTTTGCAGTTTCTGCGCGACCTCTTGCTGATGGAAAGTGTACTTTTCAAACTCTTTACACGCCACGCACCAGTCGGCGTAGAAATCGAGCATGACGGGTTTACCTGCTAATTTGGCTTGGCTCAACTGCAAGTTGAGCTCGGCAATATTATTCACCCGAATGAACTCGACATGGCTACGGCTTGCTAGGTTGGTTTGTTCTGGCTTAAACCACACATCCAACGCAGGTTGCGCTGAAGCAAACAGACCCAATACCGCAATAATGCCAACCATGCTCTGTTTCCAGCCACCAAACGGCAAGCTGTTTTTACAATGATAGAGCCAACCAAACGCGGCGATCCCAAGCGCGGACCAGAGCGCCGTTGACCACACTGGTGGTAATAAGCGTTCTAGTAAGAAGATCGGCGCAGCCAGTAAAATAAAGCCAAATAGTGTTTTGACTCTCTCCATCCAGCCACCGGCTTTAGGGAGTAGTTTGTTACCAAATACGGCGACCAAAATCAGCGGAATCCCCATGCCCATAGCTAAGGCATACAGTGCAATCGCCCCTGTGAATAGGTCGCCACTTTGCGCGACATACAGCAGCGCGCCAGAAAGAGGCGCGGTGGTGCACGGTGAGCAAACCAAACCGGAAATCGCGCCCATGGCAAACACGCCAAGACTGTTCCCGCCTTGCTGCTTATTACTCAGGCTGTTTAGCCACGTCTGCACTTTGCTTGGCAGTTGCAAGGTATAAACGCCAAACATCGACAGGGCGAGTAGCACAAATAGGGTACTGAGGCCAATCAGTACATAAGGGTGCTGCATCGCGGCTTGAAATTGTAACCCAGCCGAAGCGACGACTAGGCCAAGTACGGTATAAGTGAGCGCCATACCTTGCACGTAAATAAACGATAAAATCAACGCGCGCTGTTGTGAAAGTTGACCACGGCCAAGCACGATACTGGTGAGGATTGGGTACATCGGGAGTACGCAAGGGGTAAAGGCTAGGCCAACGCCAAGTGCTAAAAAGAGTAGCGGTGTCCACCAAGAATCGGCGAGGCGGTTTGCTAGCCCGTCTTGTTCAGCCACGGGCGCTTTTGGCGAATCTGTTTCGCTTTTCGCCATATTGGCCGCCGTGTTGTTGTCAGAGCGAGTATCGCTTGCCACAGCTTGAAGGTCGATAATTCGCGTTTCTGGTGGATAGCAAAAGCCCGCTTTTGCACACCCTTGGTACTGGATAATTAATTTGGCGTTCGCTGCTGCACTGAGGAGCGGTACGTCGACAAACAGTGGCTCAGTATAAATCTTCACATCACCAAAAAATTCATCGTGATATGGCTGACCATCGAGCATCTCGATTTCACCAAGCTGTGCATTTTCGGCGCTGATACTGATCCGATCTTGGTAGAGGTAATAGCCCTGCTTGACCTGCCAATCTAAGAAGATCTGCTTACCTTGCTGCTCGGCATGAAAAGGAAACGCTTGGTCAACTGGGACAAATTGATTGTCGGCTGAGGCCAAACCGAGGTTGTTACCACTATTGAATGGATTGTCATTGCCGAAGACCGCCAACGCAGGTTGGGAAAGTGTCAGCAGAGCTAGCAGTACAAAGGAAAAGAGTAGGCGCATACAAAAATCGAGTCTTCATTAGGTGAGTGTCATCTTAACCCAATCAGACCGCTTTTCGGCGCAATAAGTTTCACAGTGATGGAAAAATCGTCGCTGATGAGGCAGTGAAGCGAGAAAAGCCAAGTGAGGTTGTGGACCTCACTTGGCTGGGCGATGGGGGTTAAGCGACACCTAGGCGAGTTTTCACCACCGCTTCACACGCTTCAATATTATTGATGTCTTTGGGAATAATAAGCACAGTGTCATTACCACCGACCGTTCCTAAAATCTCAGTGTGGGGATCAATATCAACCAATCGCGCGACCAATTGAGCACTTCCAGGATGAGTTTTCACCACCACAGTGGATTGATTGTGAGTGATAAACTCAATTTGTGAGGCGATAGATGACTCAACACGCACTGGCGCGGTTTCGACCGTAATGCAGTACACTTTTTTGCCGCACGCATTTTGCACTTTCACCACACCAAGTTGGGAAAGCAAGCGTGACACAGTGGATTGGCTAATGCCTTCGTAGCCGAGCTCTATTAGCCTGAGTCGTAGCTCATTTTGGTTAGCAAAACTTTGTTGTTGTAGGATTTTTTTACAAGCGGAAGCTAACGTTTTGTCATCGGTTTGCATTGCGCCGTGGGGGATTTTTCTGTTCACGGGCGGTTCCTTTTATACACGCTACTGCGTCTGGGGTATCGGTGATCCTTACCATGCCAGCACACTCCCAAAGCCATAGAGTGTGAGTTCACGTTATGTTTGACGCCAATGGCGCAACGGTTGAGCATTGCTCTTTTCCCCTCTATAAGTGGTGGGGGATTATTATTGATGCCTGTAGCTTAACATTAATCAATGTGTCGCTTTTTGCGGGGGATCACCAAATAATAAACTAGATTACCGATTGATTTTTGGCGTTTTATGTTGATTTGATGGAATAATATGCACGGAAATATGCAAGATTCGGAAGTTGTCCAGCGCCGAGTTAGGACGCTGGAGGCTGGCAGGGCTGTAAACGCGATGGATGCGCGCTTAGTGCTGTTTTAGCAACGTTCAGTCATGATTTCGCGCGAGAATACTTTCTCACAATAGTGGCATTTGAGATGCACATTCTCTTGTTTGAGTTGCACTTTAAAGCGGCTCTCGACAGGCTCGCCATGAGAGATGCAGTTGCTGTTTGGGCAACGAAATACGCTGTCAATTCTCTCTGGCAAAGTGAGGGTCAGTTTGTTGACCACTTTATACTCTTCAATTTGATTGACGGTGGCTTTCGGGGCATACAGTGCTAATTGGTTCGCTTGCTCTTTGGTGAGATAAAGGTTTTCTATTTTAATCAGATCTTTATTACCTAACGCAGAAGAGGGTAGGTTTAGGCCAATCGTCACACGTTGATTGGTTTCATTTAACTTAAACAAAGAGAGAATTTTGATCCCAAGGTTGGCAGGGATATGGTCAATCACGCTACCGTTACGAATCGCTTCAACTTGCAATTGGGTCTCTTTTACCATGATGTTATCTCCTACTTATAAGGTTGGGTTAAGAACAAGGGCTAATAAAGCTTCACGCGCATAAACGCCGTTTTCGGCTTGTTGGAAATAGTAGGCGTAAGGTGTTTTATCGACATCGGTGGTGATTTCATCGACCCGAGGCAGTGGGTGCAGCACTTTTAAATTGTGGCGAGCTTCTTTTAATGTTTCTGCGGTTAAGATGTAAGCCGATTTCATGTGTGCGTATTCGGATGCATCAAAGCGCTCTTTTTGTACGCGCGTCATGTACAGCACATCCAGTTCAGGCACGACCTCTTCAATGCTAGCGTGCAAACTAAACGCAATGCCAGCCTCTGAGAGTTCTTCGCAAATGTAATCTGGCATCGCCAGCACTTCTGGGGCGATAAAAAAGAAACGTACATTGTTGAATTTCGATAAGGCTTGGGTGAGCGAATGGACGGTGCGGCCATATTTTAAGTCGCCGACGAACGCGACGTTAAGGTTATCGAGCCTGCCTTGCGTTTCATAAATGGAAAACAGATCGAGCAAGGTTTGAGTGGGATGCTGGTTAGCACCATCGCCACCGTTGACTACGGGAACGCCGTTGGAAAACTCAGAGGCTAAACGTGCAGCGCCTTCTTGTGGGTGGCGCATGACAAATGCATCGACATAAGAGGAAATAACTTGCACCGAGTCAGCTAAGGTTTCCCCTTTCTTGGCAAGTGACGTATTGCCGCCATTATCAAAACCAATCACTGTGCCGCCTAGGCGCTGCACTGCCGTTTCAAACGACAAGCGGGTACGTGTAGAAGGTTCAAAGAAGCAGCTTGCTACTACTTTATTTTTGAGAAGTTCAGGGTTTGGTTCCGCTTTAAGCCTTGTTGCAGTTTCAACAATCAGCTCCAGTTCCGCGCGGCTCAGTTCTGGAATGGAAATGATGTGCTTGTTAAATAACGAATGCGCCATAACGTGTCTTCCCTCTGTATGGTTCGCTTTGGCTACTAGCCTTTGCGAAATTTTGCTTAAAAAAAAGCCCCCTAAAATAGGAGGCTTCAATAACGTTCAGAACAGAAAAACAAAACAGCTAACTCGACCGGCGCCGGGTGTAATGGATGGCGTTGATGGGGAGTGCTGCGGTTCATTTTCTGCTCCGTTTAGACAAATTGCGAAGGATTATACGGACAAAAAACACGCTGGCAATACTCTTTGGAAAATATCCAGAAAATGGATTTTTATGCGAAATTAGCTTGATTTCGATGTTATTTACTACGCGTTTACAGCTAAAGCATAAGCGTGATTTGTGAGTGTTATTGACTGAAAAAAAATGCGAGCTTTATTCAAGCTCGCATCGATTCAACATCAAAGAGATAAAGTAGACGATTCATTATCTACTATTCGTTACCTAAGTTAGTTACCTAAGGTGGCCACCATCACGGCTTTGATGGTGTGCATGCGGTTTTCAGCTTCATCGAACACGATGGAATGCTCAGATTCAATCACTTCATCGGTCACTTCAACGCCTTTGGCAAGCACTGGGTAGTTTTTCGCAAGCTCTTTGCCAACGGTGGTATCTTCGCCGTGGAAAGCAGGCAAGCAGTGCATGAATTTCACATGTGGGTTACCAGTGGCTTTTAACATCGCCATATTCACTTGGTAAGGCAGCATCAATTCAATGCGCTCTGCCCATGCTTCTTTCGCTTCACCCATCGATACCCAAACATCGGTGTAAAGGAAATCACAGCCTTGAACGCCTTCTTGAACATCATCTGTAAGCGTAATTTTCGCGCCTGTTTGCTTTGCAATAGTGCGACATTCCGCGACTAATTCTTCGGTTGGCCAGAACGCTTTTGGTGCAACAAGGCGAATGTCCATGCCCATTTTCGCAGCGCCCACCATCAAGGAGTTACCCATGTTGTTGCGTGCATCACCGAGGTAGGCAAATTTCATTTCATGGAGGCGTTTGCCACGGCCATGTTCGATCATGGTAAGGAAATCAGCCAGAATTTGTGTTGGGTGGAATTCGTCAGTTAAGCCGTTCCATACTGGTACGCCAGCGTAGGCACCAAGCTCTTCAACGATCTCTTGACCAAAGCCGCGATATTCGATGCCGTCATACATACGGCCTAAGACGCGCGCGGTATCTTTCATCGACTCTTTGTGGCCAATTTGTGAACCTGATGGGCCTAAGTAGGAGACTTGAGCACCTTGGTCAAATGCTGCTACTTCGAATGCACAGCGAGTGCGAGTTGAGGTTTTTTCAAAGATAAGTGCAATGTTTTTGCCTTTGAGACGAGGCTGCTCATAACCGTTGTATTTGGCTTTTTTCAGCTCAAGGGATAGATCCAATAGGTGCTGGATTTCGCGTGGAGTGAAATCAAGAAGTTTTAGAAAGTTACGATTGCGTAAGTTAAAAGCCATGATCTTTTCCTCATTTGCAACGCTTGCTTCTGATGAGAGGGTGGAAGAAAGCGTTAATATTTGTTTAAAGTTAAAAACAGATTCGGTTTATAAAATAGATTTTAAAAACAATGTTTTAGTCACGCGTAATATTGGTACCTGCTGTGCCTTCTAAGATGCGTAGGCCATCTTCTAACGCGCCGATCCCAACGACTTTCCCGCCTTGTTGAATGAATTCGCACGAGGCTTCAATTTTTGGCCCCATAGAACCAGCATCAAATTGATAGTTGGCAAGCTCGCTTGGCGTTGTGCTGCGCAGCGCATGTTGGGTTGGTTTACCCCAATCAAGGTAAACGGCGTCAGCATCGGTCAAAATGAGCAGCGCGTCGGCGTTCAATTGTTTGGCAAGAAAGGCAGCAGACATGTCTTTATCGATCACTGCTTCTACACCGACTAATTTGCCGTTTTCACGTTTGACTGGAATACCGCCACCACCAGTGCAAATCACTAAATGACCGGCACTGATAAGCTGGGAAATCGCATCATGTTCGACGATGCCTATCGGTTGAGGGCTCGGAACCACACGGCGGAAGTATTGGCCGTCGGGCTTGACTGTCCAGTGGTATTTCTCAGCCAATTCACGCGCTTCTGCTTCTTGATAAACTGGGCCAATCGGTTTAGTTGGGTTGGCAAATGCAGGGTCTTTCGGGTCGACCATCATTTGGGTCAACATGCACGAAATGTTGCGTTCAGGCAGCATGTTTTTGAACTCTTGCATCAACATGTAGCCAATCATCCCTTGAGTTTCACTGCCCAATACGTCGAGTGGGTACGGCGCTACTTTTTTGTATTCGAGACCTTGTAGTGCCAGCAGGCCAACTTGAGGGCCATTGCCATGCACTAGCACCACGTTATAGTGTTTGGCTATTTCGGAAATGGTTTTGACTGCAATTTCAATGTTGCGACGTTGAACATCTGCTTCTAATGGCTGACCACGACGAAGTAGCGCGTTTCCACCTAATGCAACAACAACAGTTTGTTTGCTCATAATTCTATCTCTTCTAAGGTGGGTTGAGGCGTGCAGAGGAGATTTTCCTCAACCCATTTGATTAACCTAAGGGCTAGATACCGTCACGCTCAATTGGGCAGCTCATGCAGCGTGCACCGCCACGGCCACGGCCCAATTCGTCACCAGGAATAGACAGAACGGTGATGCCTGCTTTGTCGTATTTTTCATTGGTATAGGTGTTGCCTTCATAGCCAATCACTACGCCAGGTTTGACGGTTAGGACATTGTTTGCATCGTTCCACTGTTCACGTTCTGCGTTGAAGTTGTCACCGCCCGTTGTGATTAGGTTGAGCTTGTCAACGCCAAGTGCTTTTTCGATGGCGGTAACGAAGTAACCTTCTTCTTTCACGTTCACGGCACCAGACTCATCGCCTGTGAGGCTCCAGCATTTCACATCTTTGCGTACTACTTCTGGGTAAACAGAGAAGGTGTCTTCACGCATGTGTGTCATGACGGTATCTAAGTGCATGCAAGAGCGGTGTTTTGGTAGTTCCATCGCAATGATTTGCTTCGCTTGGCCATGTTTAAATAGGCCCGCAGCTAAGTGTTCAACACCTTGCGCTGTGGTGCGCTCAGACATACCAATCAGTACTGCACCTTTGCCAATCACAAGAACGTCGCCACCTTCAATGGTTGAATTATCGTAATTAATGCTCTCGTCATCACCGAAGTATTTAATGAAGTCTTGGCCCGCAAAGCTTGGATGCCAGCGGTAAATCGCACGCACATGGTTGGTTTCACGTTGACGTGCAGGTTTTGCCATCGGGTTGATTGACACGCCACCGTATACCCAGCAAGACGTATCGCGAGTAAATAGATGGTTTGGCAGTGGTTCAATGATGAAATCGGTTGGTGCATGCAAGCCTTGCATCATTGAAGAGGATTTCATTGGCATTTCAGCGTAAGACAAACCACCTGTCAGGATTTTTGCCAATTCAAGGTTTGGCAGATCGCTGAGGTAGCAGCGCACGTCATTCGCAAATGTTTTGCCAAGGCGGTAATCCGATACTTGTTGAGTAAGCAGCCACTCTTTTGCGACGGGAACCGCTAGCGTGTCGGCTAATAGATCGGTCAGCAGTAAAACTTCAACACCTTGGTCACGTAGCGTTTGTGTGAACGCATCATGCTCTTTCCCCGCACGCTCTACGGCCAATACATCATCAAACAAAAGGTCGTGACAGTTGGATGGTGTTAGGTGAGTGAGTGAGCGTCTTGGGCGGTGAACAAGAACTCGACGTAATTGACCAATTTCAGAACCAACATATAACTTACTCATAATAGTATCTCTCTTAATTTATATGCATTTATGCCGTTATATTTTTGACATTAAATTCAACTTGTTCTGGATAAATACATAATTATTTCTGTAG
>NZ_CAWNIB010000271.1:0-18081 GCF_963874405.1 Vibrio sp. V08_P9A1T1 | reverse complement strand
ATACAAGGCAAGGCCAATGGGTGTTTTATCGGTTATCGGACCAACTACCCGGATGGATGAAAAAACAAATTCAAGGGCTGGTGGAATCCAACTGCCTGAAAAAAGAATACCAACAAGATATGCAAAGGCTGGCAGAGATGGAATCTCGCCCAGAATGCTGTGTTTAGAAGGGATAAAAGGAAATAAAGATGTCGATTAAAGTCGGAATTAACGGATTTGGCCGCATTGGTCGTTTAGCATTAAGGGCGTCATTTGATTGGCCAGAGATCGAATTTGTGCAAATTAACGACGTTGCGGGTGACGCGGCGACCTTGGCTCATTTACTCGAATTTGATTCAATACAAGGCCGTTGGCATCACCAAGTGACAAGCGACGGTAATGCGATCATTGCCAACGGTAAGGTTATTCGTACCTCACAACAAAAAGCGATCAATGATGTGGATTGGTCTGGTTGTGATGTGGTCATCGAAGCCACGGGAAAACACCGCAAATCTGAGTTTTTGAATCAGTATCTCGCGCAAGGTGTCAAACGCGTGGTGGTATCGGCTCCGGTAAAAGAAGCGGGGATTGCCAATATCGTGGTTGGGGTCAATGACCACATCTTTGATCCACAAATACATCAGATTGTTACGGCCGCTTCTTGCACCACCAACTGCATTGCGCCTATCGTCAAAGTGATTCATGAGCAACTTGGTATTGAACACTCATCGTTTACGACCATTCACGACTTGACCAACACGCAAACCATTTTGGATGCACCGCATAAAGATCTACGCCGCGCTCGTGCGTGTGGTATGAGCCTTATCCCGACCACAACCGGTTCTGCGACAGCGATTGTGGAAATCTTCCCCGATCTGAAAGACAAAATTAACGGTCACGCGGTGCGTGTGCCGCTAGCCAATGCGTCGTTAACCGACATTATTTTTGATGTGAAACGCGATACCAGCGCAGAAGAAGTCAACGCGCTACTTAAAGCGGCTTCAGAAAATGAGCTCAAAGGCATTCTCGGTTTTGAAGCGCGCCCACTGGTGTCGATTGATTACAAAGGCGATCAACGCTCAACGATTGTCGACGCACTCTCGACCATGGTGGTGGGCAAGCGCATGGTGAAAATTTACGCTTGGTATGATAACGAAATGGGTTACGCAACGCGTACCGCAGAATTAGTACGCAAAGTCGGTTTGGCATAAAGGAGCAAAGAAATGACACATCCTACATGGGAACTGTCCGTTGCAGAAAACAGCGCTGGTTTGGTATTGACGCCTTGCCCGGGGACAAAAGATCTTCCTTTGGTTGAGAGTATTGAACAACTGAGATCTCAAGGTGTTACCGTTGTGGTGACGGCTCTAAGTCACGAAGAGATGCAAGAGAAAGGTGTTGGTGACTTGCCTAAAGTTGTTGAACAAGCGGGGCTGCAATGGTTTCACGCCCCAATTGAAGATGATTGCGCGCCCGACCACCAGTTTCAAACGCATTGGCAAAGTATCTCCCCGTCACTTCATCAGGCGCTTGCCAAGGGAGATAAGATTGCCATGCATTGCATGGGTGGATCGGGTCGCACTGGTTTACTTGCTGCTCATTTATTGCTGGAGAAAGGTTGGGAACTGCAAAACATTATTACTCACGTTCAATCATTAAGACCGGGTGCGTTTACCAAAGATGTACAAGTTGAGTACATCAAACAATTTGTTAATCAATAACAGTCCCAAAGAGCTGCCTTAGGCGGCTCTTTTGCAAAGAGAGTGATTATGCTGTCTCAACTCAACCAAAACGTTCGCCAGTACATGCTAGTGACTTTTAATTATTGGAATTTTACCGTCACTGACGGCGCGCTGCGCATGTTGGTGGTGTTGTATTTTTATGATTTGGGTTATTCGACTTTAGCGATTGCGTCTTTGTTTCTCTTTTATGAATTTTTTGGCGTGGTGACGAACCTGATTGGCGGTTGGCTTGGTGCGCGTTTAGGGCTGAATCGCACCATGAATATTGGCCTTGGCATGCAAATATTCGCGCTCTTGATGCTTGCTGTACCTGCTGCATGGTTAACCATTCCTTGGGTGATGGCGGCGCAGGCGTTATCGGGCATCGCAAAAGATCTCAATAAAATGAGTGCAAAAAGTGCGATCAAAACGTTAGTCCCTGAAAATGCACAAGGCGCACTCTACAAGTGGATAGCCATTCTTACGGGTTCAAAAAACGCTCTAAAAGGGGCCGGCTTTTTTCTCGGTGGCGTCTTGCTCTCTTGGATCGGCTTTCAATATGCGGTAGCGGCTATGGCGGCGGTATTGCTATTGGTTTTTGTCGGCAGTTTGCTCAGCTTACAAGCCGATATTGGCAAAGCCAAAACCAAACCGAAATTTTCAGAGATTTTCTCCAAATCGCGCAGCGTGAATATTTTATCGGCGGCTCGCCTATTTTTATTTGGCGCGCGAGACGTTTGGTTTGTGATTGCCTTACCCATTTATCTGGGCAGCGTTTTTGGTTGGGATCACAGTGCCGTGGGCGGCTTTTTAGCGTTATGGGTGATTGGCTACGGCGTGATCCAAGGGTTTGCTCCTAAAATAACGGGCAGTGCTTCAGACCAAGTGCCAGATGGGCGCTCTGCGCTCGGTTGGGCGGCGCTATTGGCGCTGATTACCGGTTTGATCGCCTACAGCATTCAAGCGCAGTGGCATCCGGAAGTCGTGATCATCGCGGGGTTACTGCTTTTCGGCGCGGTCTTTGCGATTAACTCATCGCTGCATTCCTATTTGATCGTGAGCTATGCCAAGGGGGATGGTGTATCGCTTGATGTTGGTTTTTACTACATGGCAAACGCGATGGGGCGTTTAATCGGTACCGTGCTTTCCGGGTGGGTTTTCCAACTTTGGGGATTAGCGGCGTGTTTGTGGGTTTCGTTTGGTTTTCTGCTGCTGACCACTCTCATTTCATTAGGGCTCCCGAAAAGCAAAGCTGCGTTGACACTCGAACCTTAGCTTCACCAGCGGATGACTATTCCAGTGGATGGAGATTGTGATAGAGTCCGTGCTTTATTGAATGAATTGAGTCAGTCACATGAGAGCTTTTGTTGTAAGGGCCCGCGCCGCTTCCACGGATAAACAGACTTTTTTAGCCTCTGTTGGGCAAGAAGCCCACACCGAAATTTTGGCCCACGTGCTCATGAATGCTATTTTTACCGCGCAGTCGCATCGTGATGACGTGGTGGTCTATTTGGTGCTGGAAAGTACGCAAGATTTCTCGCGGACTTTATGTTTTGAGTCGAGCCAGTTGCATAATATCGGTGGTTTTCACGAGCAAGCCTTGCTGACCAAAATAGGCCATGCTTTAGACGTTTCCGTGGGTATGGGCAAAGAGCAAACCCGAGAGGTCGAGCAAGGGCTCACGGTTGAAACCATCAGTTTTGAAAAGTTGGTGCAGCGCCTTTCGGATAGTTACCATTTGTATTTACTGGATAAAAAAGGCGAAAGTGTCCGTGAGCATCAATTTTCTGACGACAGCTGCTTTTTACTTACTGACCACATCCCGATGCCGAAAAAAAGTTGGAACAGTTTAAAGCGCCTTAATACACAGAAAATCAGCCTTGGGCCTCGAATGCTGTTTGCCTCGCAGTGCATTGTGCTGATCCAGAATGAGTTAGATATTCGCGGTCTTTAAAAAGTCTTCTTCAAACTCATTTTTACTTTTTTTATCTGTGCTTCTTTATCAATTGGGCTGTGCTGATCGGAGTGTAAAAACCGATCCGCATAGTCTTGATAAATCTCTTTTTCTAAAAAGAGTAAGTAAAGCTTCGGATCAATATGGCCTGTGGTGGCCATGGTGGTCATGATCGCGATCGATTCGCTGAGCGTTTTGGCCTTTTTATAGGGGCGATCGCTAGAGGTCAGTGCTTCAAACACATCGGCTATTGCCATCACCCGAGCGGGGATGGAAAGCTGCTCTTCATTTAGACCTCTTGGATAACCCGCGCCATCCATTCGTTCATGGTGGCTTCCTGCAATATCAGGAACGTTTTTCATATGTTCAGGATAAGGTAGCCGCTTGAGCATCATGATGGTTTGCACAATGTGATCATTAATCATAAAGCGTTCTTCGTTAGTGAGCGTGCCACGGCGAATGGACAAATTATAGAGCTCACCTCGGTTATAGCGCAGTTCTCCCGGTTGTAAAATAAAGTTTTCTTGCCACAGATCTTGTGGACGGCAACCGTTCACCCAGTGCAACTGGTGTACGGGTTTATCATCAAGCAAGCGCTCCATAGTGGGCAATGGTTTTGACTCTCCTGCACGTTGGTTCTCTATCCAAGAAGTACCGAGTTGATCATCTAAGGTCCGTTTCCACTCTCTTTGCGCAATTCGCTCTAAGCGGGAAAGGTCATCATCGCTCATAAACTCACTGCCAATATTACATTGCGCGACGAAAGCAAATTCCTCATCAAGGATTTGTTGGTTCGTCAGCAACTGCTGCTTGAGATCTAGCTCGTTCTTGCCCTGCGCAACACCTTGCCAGTAGTCCGTTTCAGCTTGACATTTGAGCAGCTCAAAACGCATTCTAATTTCGTGAATTCTGTCGTAGATCGTTTCTAATTTGGTCGCTTTATCAATCACATATTCAGGCGTGGTCACTTTTCCACAATCATGCAACCAAGCGGCGAGAGTGAGCTCTTCCCACTCTTCATTGGTCATGGAAAATTGTGGGAAATAGGTGCGATCGTTTTCCGCCGCTTTAGTGATCATTTTGGTTAATTCAGGAACTCGCTGACAATGGCCGCCCGTGTAAGGGGATTTGGTATCAATGGCTGATGCGATCAATTCAATAAACGAGTTGAGCATCTCCTTTTGCCGCTGCATTTTGTCGATATTGTCTTTAGCGATTTCGGCAAAACTGAGCAGCTCTCGTAAAAATGCATGTTTGTCTTGCTGATCGGGAGTGATGGCCCGTTCGTAGCCTAGGTTTAATACGCCAACCAACTGCTTGTCTCGGTTGAGCAGTGGGAAAAGATAAAGATCAGAATTATACAGCTCATCTTTATGCTTACGCATCGAATTATCGGTTTTAGATAAATGAACCGTTTGGCCTTTGCGCAGTTCAGAAAGTAGCCACGGCATCTCTTGAGACAACTGATTGATATCAAGCTTAAAGGGAATGATGGCGTGGTTTGCTGCGGTGATAAATTGGTTATTTTCGTTGGCATAAGTGTAGAGCAAAATAGTTTCAGCTCGAGTGATCAAATAGCTTTGATGGGTAATCGTTTTGGCTAACACACCGAATTCTTGGTTGCTGGCGGTTTCGCGTAATAGTCGCAGCAAGTCGTGCAGTGTATGCTCCATGAGCTCTATCGATTGGGTTAAATTGGCAACTTCGCGGATCCGGCTTTTTGGGTAGCGTGTCTTTTTAAATTCAAAGCGCGTGATGTTGTCGGTCAATTGCACTAGGTTACCTAAAGGGCTGGCGAGCCTTTGCGCCACAAAACCAACTACTGCAAAAGCGATAGCGAGCATGATTAACGCGACAAAAATCTGCTGATCTCGCATCGAGAGCAAATCTGCGATCAAATCGTCTTGCGGTACCGCTTCTGCCAGCAACAAGCGTACATTGTCGTTTAAAAGTACCGGCGTTAACGTCACCGACCACGTTGTGCCATTCATATTGACCGTTTCATACAAAGTTTGGCTGCTGACCCGATTCAATATTGGTGCAAAAGTACTTTGCTGTAGCTGCTGTGCAATCTGTGAGGGATCTTGTTGTAGCTCGAACTTCGTATTGTGTTGGGCGAGTGGTCTAAATTGATTATCGAACAAAATGAGCTGAGCACTGTCAGAAAAACCCATCGTACTCATCTGTTTTGACAGTGAGTCAAGCGTGAAATCAGCGCCAAGCACACTCTTTCCATCGGCCGATCTACGTGACAGTGTGACGCCGCTCGTTTGTAGGAAGAAAAAGAAATAAGGTTCCGTTAAGCGTATCGCGCCATCTTGACTTGCCGAGGTAAACCAAGGACGCACGCGAGGATCAAATTTATTATTGTTATCTTGTTTGTCGAGCAGGCTTTCAAGGTTCTGGTCTAAATAGATAAAGCGGTTAGTGCCATCAACTTGAGTGTAATGGGCCAATAGCTGAGCTTGCGCGGGGGCATCAAAACGCTGTTTGGCTTTATCAAAGCTCAGCGAGCGAAATGTAGTACAAGCTCCGGCTTCGTCACAATAATAGAGCGCGACCAACTGTGGATTACGTTGGAAGGTCAGCCAAACAGTGGCGAGTTGGCGTGGGTCCGAGATGACTTTATCCGGTTGATCAATTACGTTACTAAAAGCTAAAAAATCGAGCGTAGTCAAGATAGGCGCGGCACTTTGTTTAAATGCTGATTCCAGTTTTTTGCTGTTTTCGCTACTTAATCCTTGTGCACTTACCGTCAGTAGTTGCTGACTATGGTGATAACTTATGCCAATCAATACAATGCCGATCACCATGGCGAGCACTAAAAAGAGACTCGTAATGTGAATGCTCAGTGAGTAACGACGTCGTTTCATAACCAACTCCGAATTGGATGACATTGCTAAGTATTGTTCAATGTGGGTAAGTTGCAAAAAACCATTTCACACCGGTGTGTTTTCATCCGGTCAAAAAGTGTCGATATGGTGAATATATCGCCCTTAGATTGAAGTGCCATCAGCGAGGCTGTTACACTGAAGCATCGCTGTTGGAATGGAATAATTAAAATGAATCTTGTCGTTGATACTCATACCCACACTTATGCAAGTGGTCACGCTTACAGCACGCTCATTGAAAACGCGCGTTCAGCTAAAGAAAATGGATTAGCAATGTTTTGCACAACCGATCATGCACAATCGATGCCTGGAGCGCCGCATTATTGGTTCTTCTCCAATCAACGTATTTTGCCGCGCTTTTTAGACGGTGTTGCCATTATCCGAGGCATTGAGTCCAACATCATGAATCGTGCTGGCGAGATTGATGTTCACCCTTCGGTTGACCAAAACTTAGATTGGGTGATCGCCAGTTTTCATGAGCCCGTATTTCAGCCTGCCGATAAAGCGGCGCATACCGAAGCGTTAATCAATGTGATTAAAGGTGGACGAGTGGATGCGCTAGGGCACTTAGGTAACCCTAATTTCGATTTTGATTTTGATGAGGTGATCGCCTGCGCCGCCCAGCATCACGTTGCGATAGAAATTAATAACAGCACCTTAAAAGGACACAGCAGGGTAGGGAGTGTCGATCGCTGTTATGAAATTGCTAAGGTGGCGAAAGCGCATGGTGCTTATGTTACCACTGGCAGCGATGCCCATTTTTGTCAAGATATCGGCCAACTTCAACTGGCCAGTGAACTGCTTGAGAACGTTGGTATTGCTGCTGAGAAAGTGATTACGCACAGTGTCGAGCAGTTTCTGGCCTTTTTAGCACTGCGCGGGCGAAAAGCGATCGCAGAATATCAAACACTATAAGCCGTAAAGAGGTCATAAAAATGACAAAAATTTGTCCCTCTTTTATCTTGAGATCCATTAAACTTGGCACTTCTTGCCAGAATAAAAAGAAATAATTATGAAAAAAATAATGATATTAACAGCTTGCGCATTATTTGCGGTTAGCGTGTCGGCGGCTAATGTTGACTTAAAACAGAACATGAAACAAATGAAGCTTGAATTTAAACAAGCGGCAGAAGCGACCAGCGTTGAAACAATGCAAGCACCCATTGAGAGATTAAGTCAGTTGGTTGAAGAGTCAAAACGGGGAAATTATCCACCGGAGAAGCAAGATCTCTATTTAGAAGGGTTTAATAAGCTTTCCGTGGCATTAGACAAAATCGAAGTGGATCTTGAGCAAGGAAATTTAGAGCAAGCTCAACAAACGCTGCGGACGGTAGACGAACTGCGTGTTGAATACCACGAGCAGCGTAACCCAAGTATCTGGAAGCGCTTATTTGGTTAATCAGCTTTGTGGCCCCTCACGATAACGTTGGATTGGTTATAACGTTCAATGGTTCGTGGGGTGGTCGCTGCCTGAAAACTGAGCTTGTAAGAAAGGCAGCAGTAGTAAGCCGATCACAGCGGCGCAAACAGAAATGGTGACAAAAAAGCCTCGCCATTCGAATTGCTCGACAATAATGGCTAACGGGTAGCCGGCGAGCGCTGCGCCCATATACGCAAATAACCCCACAAACCCAGTTGCTGCGCCAGCCGAATCTTTGTGAGAACACTCCGCGGCGGCCATACCAATTAACATTTGTGGGCCAAAGACAAAAAAGCCAATCGTAAAAAAGCCAGCGGCTTGGAATACAAACCCCGTTAACGGCATCAGCCACAGCGCTGCCACCGAAAGAAAAATGCCCATTGAAAAAATCAGATTCATTGGCCCACGGTTGCCGCCAAACAGTTTGTCTGAGCCCCAGCCTGCGACTAACGATCCAATAAACCCACCGACTTCAAACAGCGAAAGCGCGCCATTAGCCGTGATCAAATCATAGCCTTGTTGCTCGGTAAGGTAGATATTTCCCCAATCATTGATGGCAGTACGCACTATGTAGACCAGTACATAGCTCAAGGCAAGTAACCAAATGTATTTATTTCCTAACACATATTTGTGCAAGATCTGTTTAGTGCTAAGGCCGAGGCCTTCATTTTCTTGCGCCAGTTCAAGGGCGTCATTACGCCATTGACCAACACTGGGTAAACCTTGGGTCATTGGTTTATCACGCAATCGCCAACATAAGAAAACCCCACCAATAACGGCTAAACAGCCCGGTACAATAAAACCTTCGCGCCAACTAAAATGGAAAGTGAGAAAGCCAACCAGTAATGGGATCAACGCGCCCCCCACGTTATGAGCGGTATTCCATAACGCCCACCAAAAACCACGTTCAGAGCGCGAATACCAAGTTGTCAGGAGTTTAGAGCAAGAAGGCCATCCCCAACCTTGGAACCAAGCATTGAGCACCCAGAGTAAGATGAACATACTGATTGAGCTTGAAAAGCCAAACAGAATATTGATAAAACCCGTTGCCATTAACCCTAGGCCCATAAAATAGCGCGGGTTGGAGCGGTCCGACAAAATCCCAGACAGAAATTTTGAGATACCATAGGTGATGTAAAACAAAGTACCCATGATGCCAATATCACTCTTATCTAAACCGAGGTCAGCAATCATCGCGGGCATGGCGTAATTCAAACTTTTACGCGTGAAGTAGAAAAGCGCATAACCGACATACATCGCCATCATGATGTGAAAGCGCCAATAACGGTACTGCTGATTAACCTCCTGCGCTGATGCAAGAAGCGGTTGCGGTGGTTGAGAGCGTAGAAAATTTATCATAGTGCTTTATATTCCACGATTATAAGTGGGGCAGTGTGACGGTAAGCTGAGTGCCATTCTCGCTTAGATCGTGGTTGGCTGTTGTAGACTGACAGTGGCTAATAATCTGAAAGTGGCCACCCAATGCCTCGACTCGCTCACGCATCCCCCGTAAACCAAAGCCGTTCAGCTGCGCTTGTGCTTTGAAACCGATGCCATCATCGTGAATGCGCAGTGTGACATCACTTGCCAACGAAAACTCAATCACAATGTGGCTAGCTTCCGCGTATTTTAAGGCGTTATTGAGCGCCTCTTGGCACAATCGATAAAGGGTCACTTTGGTGGCATCACTTAACTTTTGCAGTTGAGTGGTTGAGTTCCCCGTCCAAACCACTTGGGTCTGAATGCCGTGCGTCTCAAATTCAAGGTCACGCAGCAGTTGATCCAGTGCTTCGACTAGGCCTAAATCATCTAAGGTTTTAGGGCGTAAACGGGTTAGCAAACTTTTAGTTGTGTCGTAAACATTTAAAGAGAGAGATTCAATGGTTTTAGCACAATTGCTGGTGACGGGCTGAGATTCGACGCGTTGAATAATGCTGGCTTGAGTACGGATAGCGGTAATGTTTTGACCGATCTCATCGTGCAGCTCGCGAGCAATATCGCGCCGAACAGATTCTTCAGCTTTGACTAATTGGCGGGACAAATTTTGGTTACGATCAAGCTGTTGGCGCAGCTTGGTGTTGAGATCTCTTTGTCGCTGCACACCCATTCCCAGCAAAATGCCGGTTAAACTTTGTGCTGAAAGAGAGAGCAGGAGATCAGTGACTTCCATATTAGAGACACCACTACGAGCCGCGATCAATGCAATGCTATTGAGCAGAGTACCGAGCAATGCACCTTGCCAGCCGTAGCGAAAAGCGAGCAAAATGATCGGGATGGCTAAACAAAATGGCGCAAAACGCCGAAGTTCATCAGGTAAACCAATTTGCAGCGCAATGCTTAAAATAAATAGTAAAGAGTAGAGTAAGACGTGACGCGTGCGAAATTCGATATGACGAGAGACTAAGTTCGCCGTCAGTGGAACCCAAGTGCTTTGGAAAAGATAATTCCATATCAAATAGCAGCTTGGCACAATCATTAAGCCAGCTGTGATGCTGACTAACATCACCATTGACGCGGCATGGCCGTGGTAGGTGGTGGCCAGCGTATTAACGATAGCGCTGGCGAGGATCAACCCGCCCATCACAATAAAGCGACGCCACTGACTTCCGTGGTAGTAGCGCTGGGCGAGCAGGTTTAAGGGCAGCGTTGCGATACTGGCGGCGAGTACTGTCAGCCATTGAGGTTGTTCCATTAGCATGGCGAGCGCAATCGTCAGCCACCATTCTGCACCATAAATCGCGGGCCAGTAACGTTGTGGACTGTGCAGCGCAGTGCCTAAACGCAGAGCAAAAGGAAAGAAGAAGATCGCCAGTTCCGGATCGTTGACAAAATAGTAGGCGATAACCCACAAGCAAAACCAACTGCAAGAGAGCAGAAACCAAGCGCAGAGTGACGTAATAAAATAGCGTGGCATTAGAATGAGTCAGAAAAATATTTCGCTAAGGCCACGTTATTGCTCACACCTAACTTATCCATGGCATTGGCGCGATGGACATGAATGGTTTTGTGGCTAAGTCCAAGCTCATTGGCGACCGCTTTCACATCCAGCCCGGCAGCCAGCATTTCACTGATTTGCCGCTCACGTTTGGTCAACTGTGCTAATAGCTTTGCCTCGCGCTTGGGAGAGGTGAGTTTAAGCGCAATATCGGGTGTTAAGTAGCAACCACCATGGGCGCTGGTTCGTACGGCTTGGATAAGTTCATCTGGGCTACAACGTTTGCTTAAGTAGCCTCTTGCTCCAGCCTCCAAGGCTTTTTCGACCATGGCCGCGGAATCGTGAACGCTCAGCATAATGCATGCTATCCCAGAGGGTAGATCTTGAAGCAGCGACAGCCCGCTTTCATCAGGCATTGAAATATCAAGAATACAGACGTTTGCCCCTGTGCCGGGAAGCCCTGCGCGCGCTTCGGCCGCCGAGCTAAATTGGCCGACCACTTGGATATCGTCTTCAAGGTTCATGAGTTGGGCAAAGCCTGAACGTACCACGATATGGTCATCCACTAGTGCTACTTTGATCATCACAATCCCCGCTGTTTATATTGCCTGAGTAAAAAGGGAGCTTAAACTAACGCCACAGAGACAATTAAACAAGCAATATATCCCTTTGCTATGGATGCCATTGTAGAGGAGTCTAGCGCGTCAAAAAGGAAGGGGTGGCACAATAAAACGCGACACACTCATAAAAGAGAATATCGCGTTTGATTTTGCTGGGAGCTAAGCGGCAGCTGCGGCCAGCTTTAGCCTTTTCTCATGGCGGATCTTACGCTCTTCTGCGATCGCGACAAAAATCAGCAGTACGATACAGATCATCGCTGAAGTGTCGAGCGCAGCAAAGGTGCCCTTCCAGCCAGTGAGGCCAAAAATCGGTGTACCGTCGGCGATCATACCTAGGCCAAGTTTGGCAAAACTATCACCAATTAAGTAAGCAAAGGTGCCCTTAACGCCATCGGCGACACTGATCGCTTTTTTCGGCACAAAGCCAACCGCAGCAACACCAATCAGTAATTGTGGGCCAAAAACAAGGAAACCTAGCACAAACAGTGACCCGAGATACATAAACTCGCTGGTGGCGTGCTGATAGAATTCGAGCGCAACAATGATGAGTCCCAGAGAGACACAGGCGACCAAAGCTCGGCGGCCATTAGCAAGATCGGACAGATAACCCCACATTAAAGTGCCGACTAATGCGCCCACTTCAAAGAGAGTGAAGCCTGAAATGGCCGCTTCTTTTGACAAACCAAGTTCTTGATAGGCATACACAGTAGACCACTGGTCGATGCCGATACGCACGATGTAGAGGAAGATGTTGGCAAAGCAGAGTAACCAAATCACTTTGTTTTTCAAAATGTATTCAACAAAGATCTCACGTTTGGTCATTTGGTTTTCTTCCGCGGCAATATCTTCCTCGCTGACCGCTTCATCAAACAACTCTTCGACCGTACCTAAACCGTATGCTTCAGGAGAGTCACTACCGTAACGCAAACCAATGAAACCCACCACTAATGCGATGATTGATGGGAACACAAACATGCCCACAACATGACCATTAAAGAGATAGTTTGCACCAAACAGTGCTACGCCTGCCGCACCTGCGCCGCCGACATTGTGCGACATATTCCATAAACCCAAGTAGGTGCCGCGTTTATTTTTGGGCGTCCATTTGGTGATAGTGGAGTAGCTTGATGGCCCACCAGTACTTTGGAAAAAACCGCTTAGCGCATAAAAAGCAACCATTAGGAAAATGCTGACGCTTGAACCGCCCATGCTCATGCTAAATCCAAGCATTGCAATACCAGAAAGGATCAGCATAAAAGGTAGGAACTGTTTCGTGTTCTTGCCATCGGCGTAGTAAGAGACCACTGTCTTACCAATCCCGTAAGTGATGGAGAAACCAAGACCAATCAGCCCTAGCTGTGTCATCGACAAGCCGTAGGTTGAAATCATATCGTTTTGTGCAACGTTGAAGTTTTTGCGCACTAAATACATCGCCATGTAGCCAATAAACACCACAAGGTATGATTGTAAAAATGGTTTGAACCACATTTTACGGCGTTCTGCTGCGGGGAGATCGAGGGTCGGTAGCCGAACCTGTTGCAAAAGTTTTAGCATGTGAAATCCTTAGAAAATCACGTCAAAGAAATCTCTGCTGTCAGTCAATTCACACCAGAGTCGAATGGCTAGCAACCGTCTGGCTGCATCATAGAGTGATTGTAAAAATCGGCTTGGCGATTGACTTGAGGGCATGGCCTAACTGAGTTAGGAATATTTCCTAGTTTGGGTGGATTGATAGACAAAGCGTGAATGGAGTCACATTGATATGCATCTTGAAACGTCGTCTTTAAGCTAACGATTTGTAGCGAACTTGAGGGTGTTTGTTAAGTTTTTAGCGCTGCCGCACTGTTATTTTTATCATTGCGTTATATAGTGTCGACAAGAAAAAATTGAGTGTTGCTATGATTCGCCTAAACCGTTTTAACAGAATAATGTTGCTCACCAGCGCGCTCAGTTGGGTGTTGGTGTCGCTTATGCCTGTAATAAACGCGCATGGCAATACGGCGGGGGTTTGGGCCACACTGTGCACCATTAATGGTTTTGAGCTGGTTCAAATTGAAGAGGGAAAAGTACAGACACAGCATACGAAACCCTGTCCCTTTGCTCATTTCTCCACCTTTCATCAAGATTCACTTCCAACGACACCTGTACTGACACGACTGAACTTGTTTGTTTCAGACAGCTACACTTTTTTGGCTCTAAGTGTACGATTTGAAATTCAAGTTCCTCGTGCGCCACCATTATTTAATCTGTTGTACTGGCGTTAGAAAATAGCCTTGATTCCTTCCTCTATTCACTATTCAGAATAAAGCTCTAACGGTAAACCATCTGGGTCGGCGAAAAATGTGTATTCGCGACCAGTGAACTCATCAACGCGGATGGGCTCGACGATGACGCCTTTTTCCTCTAAATACGCTTTGACTTCACTGACACTGCCCACCACAAACGCTAAATGTCGTAGCCCTTGAGCTTCAGGGAAGCTTGGTCTTGGTGGTGTATTTGGAAATGAGAACAGTTCAATTTGTCCGCCATCGGGCAGAGCAAGATCCAGCTTGTATGAATCGCGAGCGGCGCGGTAATTTTCAGCAATAACAGGCAGCCCTAAGATCTGAGTATAAAACGCTTTGGAACGTGCGTAGTCTGAACAAATAATTGCCGCGTGGTGGATTCGTTTTAGCATGATTACCCTTTATTTGTTGAGTTGGCTGACCAAATGTTCAGTGACGTAATCAATGAACACCCGCAACCTTGCTGGCATGTACTTGGTTTGCGGATATTGCATGGCAATTGAGCCGTAGTAATTACTTTTGATCGTCCAATCGGCTAATAGCCGGACGACGCTGCCTTCAACGAGCGCTTGCTGAATGACAAAATCATGGAAGATGCCGATACCTAAGCCATTTTTCACGCCGTTCAAACGCATTTGTGAGTGGTTTACTGCATAGCGGCCTGAGACGGCCACTGTATGGAACTCATCTTCTTTATGAAAATCCCAGAGATGGTCACGCTCGGTTTCGGCAAGATACAAGCAGTCGTGATCCGTTAATTCGGTAGGGTGGGTGGGCGTGCCTCTGGCCGCTATATATTCTGGGCTGGCGCACAACACTAAGTGGGTTTTGCCAATTTCACGCAATACCAAGTTTTCATCTGGCTTATCAGTCAGCTTAAACGCCACATCAATATTGTGTTTGAATAAATCGATCGCGCCATCTGCAGCTCTCAGCTTAAGTTGAATTTCAGGGTATTGAGTTAGAAAAGGAAGCACAAGGGGTTGCAGAACTGAGTTCAAAAATGCTTCAGGTGCAGCAACAGTGAGTGCGCCTGCAGGTTCGGTGTGGTCAGAGGTTGAAAGCTCAACCGCTTGCTGCGCAGCGTTGACCATTAACAGACTTTGATCATAAACGCGCTTTCCTGCCTGAGTGATTAAGAGTTGGCGCGTGGTTCGCTCAAATAACTTCACTGATAGTGCTTGTTCTAAACGGGTAATCAATTTACTTAATGCCGAAGGTGTTACCCCCAGCTTTTGAGCTGCTGCCGTAAAGCTACCTTCATTGACGACGAGAATGAAAGCCGCTAAATCAGGCAGCAGGGCGATAAGACGATGCGTGATCATAATTGTATTTGTGCCTGAAGTTCACGAATGGTTTTCCATGTCATGGGATAATAGTCGTAAATGGGATCAACTAAAATACCATTAAGCAATTTTACAGTGTAAATGAAGGGTCTATTTTTCGTTTAGGCTGCCCTACACCATAGCTATTGCGCTATATAAAAATAAGGACGTAGCAATGTCTTCTGCATTTTATCAACAGATCCAAAACCAGCTTGAGGAAATCAAAGCGGAAGGTCTGTATAAATCTGAACGTGTGATTACCTCGCAGCAACAAGCGGCGGTCGAAATTTCTACTGGTGAAGAAGTGTTGAACTTCTGTGCCAACAACTACCTTGGTTTGGCTAATCACCCTGCGCTGGTTGAAGCGGCGAAGCAAGGCATGGACAGTCACGGCTTTGGTATGGCTTCGGTACGTTTCATCTGTGGTACGCAAGATATCCATAAGCAACTGGAACAGAAGCTCTCTCAATTCTTAGGTAAAGAAGATACGATTCTTTACACCTCATGTTTTGATGCAAACACCGGTTTATTTGAAACTATTTTAGATAAAGAAGACGCGATTATCTCTGACGCGTTGAACCATGCCTCAATCATTGATGGTGTGCGTTTATGTAAAGCGATGCGTTTTCGTTACTCCAACAATAACATGCAAGAGTTGGAACAGCAGTTGATCGCAGCCGATGCGGCGGGCGCTCGTAATAAGCTCATCGTAACGGATGGTGTATTCTCAATGGATGGCGTAGTCGCAAACTTGCCCGCGATTTGTGATTTAGCGGATCAATACAACGCGCTCGTCATGGTGGATGATTCACACGCGGTTGGATTTATGGGTGCAAATGGCCGTGGCACGCATGAATACCATGATGTGATTGACCGTATTGATATCATCACCGGTACCCTTGGTAAAGCGATGGGTGGTGCCTCAGGTGGTTACACTTCCGGTAAAAAAGAGGTGATTGATTGGCTTCGTCAACGTTCACGTCCTTATTTATTCTCTAATTCGGTTGCGCCAGCGATTGTTGCAGCATCGATTCGCGTGCTGGATTTACTGGCAGAAAGCGCCGCGCTTCGCGACCAACTTTGGGATAACGCCGCGCATTTCCGTACTCGTATGGAAGGCGCGGGGTTCACTATGGGTGGCGCGGATCACGCCATCATCCCGATTATGCTCGGCGATGCTATCGTCGCAGCAGAGTTTGCAGAACGAGCACTAGCTAAGGGCATTTATGTTGTTGGTTTCTCGTTCCCTGTTGTGCCCAAAGGCCAAGCTCGTATTCGTACACAAATGTCAGCCGCGCATAGCCGCGAGCAACTCGACCACGCCATTGATGCGTTTATTGCTGTTGGCCAAGAAATGGGGCTCATTAAATGAAAATTAAAGCATTATCCAAACTCAAACCAGAGCAAGGCATTTGGATGACCGAAGTGCCAATGCCTGAACTTGGTCACAACGATCTGCTGATTAAAATTAAGAAAACCGCAATTTGTGGCACCGATGTTCACATCTATAACTGGGATGAGTGGTCACAAAAAACCATCCCAGTGCCAATGGTGGTTGGCCATGAATACGTCGGTGAAGTGGTTGGCATTGGTCAAGAAGTGCGCGGTTTTGAATTAGGTGATCGCGTGTCTGGCGAAGGTCATATTACTTGCGGGCATTGTCGAAATTGCCGTGGTGGTCGTACTCACTTATGTCGTAATACTGTGGGTGTTGGTGTGAACCGCACTGGTGCATTTTCTGAATACTTAGTTATCCCTGCGTTTAATGCTTTCAAGATCCCAGATGGTATTTCCGATGATCTAGCCTCGATTTTTGACCCATTTGGTAACGCGGTACATACCGCATTGTCATTTGATTTAGTCGGCGAAGATGTGCTGATCACTGGTGCTGGTCCAATCGGTATAATGGCGGCCGCAGTGGCGAAACACGTTGGTGCGCGCCATGTAGTGATCACCGATGTCAACGAATATCGTCTTGAGCTTGCACGCAAAATGGGCGTGACACGCGCCGTGAATGTTGCGGAACAAAAGTTAGAAGAGGTCATGAGTGAACTTGGCATGACGGAAGGTTTTGACGTCGGCCTTGAAATGTCAGGCGTACCGAGTGCCTTTAGTTCTATGCTGAAAACCATGAATCACGGTGGTCGTATTGCTTTATTAGGTATCCCACCTTCAGATATGGCGATCGATTGGAACCAAGTGATCTTCAAAGGTTTGGTGATCAAAGGTATCTATGGCCGTGAAATGTTCGAAACTTGGTATAAGATGGCGAGCCTGATCCAATCTGGCCTCGATCTAACGCCTATCATCACTCACCATTACAAAATTGATGACTTCCAAACGGGCTTCGATGCTATGCGTAGCGGGCTTTCTGGCAAAGTTATCCTTGATTGGGAATAATCGAATATTGAAGTTGAAGCGCTCCGGTTGGGGCGCTTTTTTTGAACAGCATTTACTCTGCGACTACAGAATAAACAAGCAAGTTAACGGCGGTGGCAAAATATAGCGCTAGGAGAAAACTAATACCGACGTAAGAAAACGAATAATTTTCAAACGCTCACTTCATTTAGATTTAGCGTACCAAAATAAAAATCCATGTAAATGCAGCAAAAAGTAGTGCAATCAAAACCGCAGCTGATCCTATATCCTTCGCACGGCCACTGAGCTCATGCCACTCACTACCTACGCGATCAACTACAGCTTCCACAGCTGAATTCATAAGCTCAACGATGACAATCAGCACTAAGCTACCGATCATCATTAACTGTTCTAATTCATTGACCGGCAAGAAAAAAGTGATCGCAATTAGAATGATAGAAGCGACGATTTCTTGCCTAAAGGCGGCTTCATTTTTCCATGCAGCCTGAAGGCCTTTCATTGAATAACCTGTAGCGTAAAATAAACGACTTATTCCTGTACGGCCTGGTTTCATAAAGTGAGTAACCTAATAG
>NZ_CAWNIB010000270.1:1316-18703 GCF_963874405.1 Vibrio sp. V08_P9A1T1 | reverse complement strand
ACTTAATTCTAGGCCTTATTTAATAAGTTCTTATTAAGCACTGAATTTATTTTGACTATCAGGGGCGCGCATGCGCTGTCTGTGGGAGAGTGGAGTGTAAGCCTTGTGCTTACTCGTCTTCATCGAATTTATGTTCAATCAGCGAACTAACCGCTTGCAAAGCAGGCTCTGCTTGTGAGCCTTCAGCATTGATGGTGATGTATTGACCTTGTGCGGATTCGAGCATCAATAAACCCATCACACTGTCTGCAGTGGCTTCTTTTCCTTCTTCACTTTGAATGGTGACCACCGCATCAAAAGATTGCGACAGTTCAACCAGCTTAACGGCTGCACGAGCATGAAGGCCCAAGCGATTTTGGATTAAAACCGTTTTACTTAATAGTGGCATACCATCGCTCCTATTGCTGTTTTTCTAATGATGTATGGCGTATCTGTACTTGGTGACCTAATTGAGCAAAGTACTCGCCAAGCTGTTGAGTCAGGTAAACGGAGCGGTGCTTACCACCGGTGCAACCAATCGCAATTGTGAGATAACTGCGGTTGTTTTTTTCGAGCATCGGCAGCCAGTATTCAACAAACTTTTGAATTTGTTGTTTAAGTTCAATTACTTCACTATGGCGTTCAAGAAACGACTTAATTGGTGCATCCAGGCCAGTTAATGGGCGAAGATCGGGTTCCCAATGTGGGTTGGGTAAAAAACGCACATCAAACACGTAGTCTGCATCGCTGGGTAGTCCATATTTGAAGCCAAAAGACTGAAAGACCATCACCAGATCTTTGCGCTCACGTCCTTCAATTCGCATGCGTACGGTTTCGCTCAACTCATGCAACGATTGATTACTGCTATCGAGCACTAAATCGGCTTGCTCTTTGAGCGGCGCAAGCAGCGACTTTTCCAATTCAATCGCTTGCGCAAGTGAAGGTTTATCGGCGTTTAATGAGAGAGGATGGATACGACGCGTTTCGCTGTAGCGCTTGAGTAGTGTCTCTTTACTGGCATCGAGAAACAGCACACTCACGTCGTTATTCTGTTTTAGCTGCTCTAAAACATCCGCAACCAAACTAGGCTCTTGGGGCAAGTTACGGATATCAATACTCACCGCGACATTTTGTTTGCTGCCTTGGACTGATTGAATAAACGCATCCAACAAGTTGACGGGAAGGTTATCGACACAATAGTAGCCGAGATCCTCCAGTACTCGTAAAGCAACGCTTTTCCCTGCGCCTGATTGACCACTCACAACGATTAAACGCATAGTTTCGGCTCGGTGGCTATTGGTTAGTCATGATGTCGTACAGCTCTTGATCGCTTTGTGCACTTCGAAGCTGTTTTAAAACTTGTTTGTCATTGAGGCGCTCGGCCATACAAGCGAGCGTTTTTAAATGCTCTTTGCACTGCTCTTCAGGAACGAGCAACGCAAATAGTAGATCGACAGGTCGATTATCAATAGCATCAAACTCAATCGGTTCTTCACACTGCAGCAAAACGGCAATGGCACGATCACTGTTGGTCATTCTTGCATGAGGAATGGCGATGCCATTACCAATACCAGTACTGCCCATTTTTTCTCGGCTGAGCATGCATTCAAACAGCTCGGTGGAATTTTGACCTGAATACTCAGCAGCGATTTCGCTAATGATTTCTAGGGCTCTTTTTTTACTGGTGCATTGGACCGCACTTTTCGTGCAGTCCAATGAGAGTACTTCGCTTAATTGCATGATTAATGACTACTTAGCTTTTCTTTATGCTTGTTGAGTTGTCTTACGAGTTTATCCACTAAACTGTCAATGGCAGCATACATATTTTCATTGTCGGCCACGGCGTGGATATCACCTTGATTTATGTGGAGCGTAGCTTCAGCGATCTGTTGTACTTTTTCAACACGTAAAACAACCTGTACGTTATTGATATGGTCAAAAAATCGCTCAAGTTTTTGAAACTTCGAGTTTACATAGTCTTGCATTGAATCGGTCAGATCAATGTGATGGGCATTAATGTTGATTTGCATAGACTTTCCTTCTCTGTTTTGTGCCTTACAGTAGGCGTTTGCGCTGACTCGATGGAGCAATGCCCAACGATTCACGGTATTTAGCTATCGTCCGTCTAGCTACCTGAATCCCTTGGTCAGCCAGTAGATCTGCAATTTTACTGTCACTTAATGGTTTGGCTGTATTTTCAGCGGCCACCAGTTTTTTAATCAGTGCTCGTATTGCAGTCGATGAACACTCTCCCCCGCTGTCGGTACTGACATGGCTGGAGAAGAAGTATTTCAATTCGAAAATACCACGCGGAGTATGCATGTACTTCTGCGTTGTCACCCTTGATATGGTGGATTCATGCATTTCTACCGCTAAAGCAACGTCATTGAGTACCATTGGCTTCATCGCCTCTTCACCATACTCAAAGAAATCACGTTGATGTTCAACAATACACTTGGCAACTTTGAGCAGTGTCTCGTTTCTACTTTCTAAACTCTTAATAAGCCATTTTGCTTCTTGCAAATTGCTGCGAATGTAGTTGCTATCGGCACTGTTACCTTTGCCTAATGCTGCATATTGTTGATTTATCTTAAGTTTTGGTACGCTATCTGGGTTTATTGTTACCACCCATTTGCCGTGATCTTTGTAAACAGACACGTCAGGCACAACGTATTCGGCGTGCTCGGTTGAAATATTATTTCCCGGTCTTGGGTCAAGTTGTTGAATGAGCTGCAATACCTCTCGCAGATCTTCTTCTTTTAACTTGGTTTCTTTGATGATCAACTTGTAGTCACGATTGCCGAGCAGATCAATATGTTGGATCAGCAGCTGTTTAGCTTCTTCTAACCAAGGGGTACTGGCAGGGTAGGTCGCTAATTGTAAAAGCAGGCAGTCTTGAAGGTTGACTGAAGCCACACCGAGGGGATCAAACTGCTGAACACGTTTACGAACGGCTTCAATTTCATCAAGCTCAATATTTTCATCGGCAAAGCTTTCTAAAATATCATCCAAAGAAACGGTGAGATAACCGTAGTCATCGATGGCGTCAATCAAGGCAAGAGCAATGCTGCGGTCTGTGTCGCTAAACGGTGTGAGATCTAATTGCCACAGTAGATAATCTTGCAGGGTTTGCGTTGTTTCACCTTGGTACACGGGCATGTCATCATCAAGGGCGATCCCTGTGCTGCCTGTGTTCGCGCTGTAGACATCATCCCATGTGGTGTCGATCTCAAGCTCGCTGCTGATTTCGGATTTTTCAATTAAGTCAGAGCTGTCTTGTGGCTCAATATCTAACACCTCAGCACTGGCTTCTTTCTCCTCATTGATGCTATGAACATCAGCGGTGGCATTCTCTTCATAGGCCTCTTCAACATCCAATAATGGATTAGACTCTAGAGCCTCTTGGATCTCTTGCTGGAGTTCCAATGTGGAGAGTTGCAACAAACGAATGGCTTGTTGTAACTGCGGTGTCATCGCTAATTGTTGGCCGAGCTTCAGTTGTAATGAGGGTTTCATTCAGTGCCAGTTACCTTATTATTTTTAGAATTGATGTCACTCTCTACTTAATCATAGACGGAATTGTTCACCGAGATAAACTTGTTTTACCTCTTCATTATTGAGCACGTCATGTGGTGTACCTTCTGCGATCAAACGACCCTGGCTTACAATATAGGCTTTTTCACAGACGTCCAATGTTTCTCGAACGTTGTGGTCTGTGATTAAAACGCCTAAGCCACGATCTCGCAGGTGTTGGATGATCTTTTTAATGTCGATAACGGAAATGGGGTCGACCCCTGCAAAGGGTTCATCAAGCAAAATAAATTGTGGGTTTGCGGCAAGAGCGCGGGCAATTTCAACTCGGCGACGTTCACCACCCGATAGCGCCATTCCCGCACTATGGCGGATATGTTGAATGTGAAATTCTTCTAGTAGATCTTCGAGTTTATCTTGGCGCTCTTCACGGGTCATCGATTCACGGGTTTCAAGTACCGCCATGATGTTATCTTCGACCGATAATTTTCGGAAAATAGACGCTTCTTGAGGTAAGTAGCCGATCCCTAAGCGTGAGCGACTGTGCATGGGTAAAATGCTGATGTCGTGATCATCAATGCTGATCTTACCTTCATCACGAGCGACAAGGCCGACGATCATGTAAAACGATGTGGTTTTTCCTGCGCCGTTAGGGCCGAGTAAGCCAACAATCTGCCCCGATTCTACTTGCAAGCTGACGTCAGAGACGACTTTGCGTTTTTTATAGCTTTTCGCTAAATGTTCTGCTTTAAGTATGGCCATAATTATTCTTGTGTCGTAGTGGCTTGCGGTTGAAGCACGGTCGATACTCGCTCGTTAGAGTTACCATCAGCCATCAGCTTCTGTGACGAAATTTTGTAGCGAATTTTCGTACCACGGATGATGCTATCATCTTGTGACAACATGGCTTGATCGATCATCGTCAACTGATCATCGGCCAATTTGTAATAGAGCTCTTTCGCCTCACCATACAAGGTTTTGCCATCATCGGTTAATTGCGAAAAAGTGGCGAGGTTGCCATATCCTTCAATTTCTTGAATGGAGCCATCTTTTGCATCACGGGTTACAATCACTTTGTCGGCGTTGATACTGATACTGCCTTGTTTGAGTTTGACATCACCAAGGAAAGTCACTTTGTTGCTTTTCATGTCGAGCTGTTGGCTGTCAGAATCGATGTAAACCGGTTGAGCATTATCGGTGGACAATGCCAATGCGTGACCAGAAATCGCTAAACAAGCAATAAGACTAAGGTGTGAGAGTTTCATATCTACCTTGTACATGGTTATAAAGAATAGCGGTATTGTCGGCAAAGTTGCCTTTCATCGCTTGTCCTTGTGTTTCGAATTGTGGCCCAACCAAATCGACCTGATTATCGGCCCAAAAATCGCGATTATTGAGTTGAATGCTCATCTTAATGGTTGAAAGCGTATCAAAACCAGAATCTGCTAATAGGTTTTTTGCCAGTACGTCGTCATACAGTGTGAGTACTTGTTCTTCATCGAGTACGCCGCGTTTGGCGGTAATCTCCCACTCTTGCAAAATACCATCACGGAAGACTTTGAGTATCGGGTACTCGAAAATGGTGTCGCCACTTTTTGCGTAATGATCCAGATGCGTCGATTGAATGATGTAACTGCGGATACCTTGCTCGTTATAGGTGGTGTTGTCGAGATTTTTTCCACTAAACGACGGTAACTCCAAGTTCGGAGCAACTTGTATATCGGTATTTTGTTCTTTATCGAACAAGTAATAGGCTGACCACGATGCGATAAAAATCAGTATCACATAGAGGACACGAGATAAACTCATACACTTAAGCCTTTGTGCACATCTAACTCACCGCGAGCTTGCAAAATCAAATCACACACTTCGCGTACAGCGCCATGCCCACCTTTTATATGGGTCACGTAGTTTGCGCGTTTAACTAATAGCGGGTGACCATCCGCGACACAGACTTTCAGCGCGACTTTTTCCATTACCGGCCAATCAATCAAGTCATCACCGATATACCCTGTGTGTTCTGGGGCAATATTGAGCTGGCGACAAATGTCGTTATAGGCTTTGACCTTGTCATCTTGACCTTGATAAACCAGTGTAATGCCTAATACGGCCATACGGTTTTCGACAATTTTTGACTGCCTACCTGTAATGATCGCCACTTCAATGCCAGCATTCATCAATGATTTTATGCCGTAGCCATCTCGAGTGTGGAAGGTTTTTAGCTCTTCGCCTTGATTGCCCATATAAACTAAGCCATCAGAGAAGACGCCATCCACATCGCAGATCAGCAGTTTTATCTGCTTAGCTATGTCGAGAATAGGCAGTGAGACAGGGCCGTAGAGTGTATCAATCATGGTCATCACATCACTCCTGCTTTGAGCAAATCGTGCATGTTTAATGCACCGACCAATGTGCCATTTTCGCACAGCATCAAGCCATTGATTCGTTTATCTTGCATTAGGTTTAGCCCTTCGACCGCGAGCATGTTAGGGCTTGCTACCGTTGGGTTTTGCGTCATCACTTCGCTGATTGCCGCGCTGTGAATATCGATTCGTTTGTCTAAGATGCGGCGTAAATCGCCATCAGTAAAGATGCCAATAAGCTGCATGTTACTGTCTACTACCGCGGTCATCCCCAACCCTTTTTGGCTGATCTCAAGTAAGGCATCGCGGATCAATGCGTTTGGTTGCACTGTTGGTAGTGCATCGCCAATGTGCATGATATCAGAGAGCTTGAGCAACAATTTTCGCCCTAAAGCCCCACCGGGATGAGACAGCGCAAAATCTTCAGCGGTAAAGCCGCGTGCTTGCAAGAGTGCGACGGCTAACGCATCGCCCATCACTAGCGTTGCTGTGGTGCTGGAGGTTGGCGCAAGGCCAAGCGGGCATGCCTCTTGTGGGACAGTGATTTGCAAATGAAGATCGGCCAACTTTGCCATATTCGATGACGGGTTACCTGTCATGCTAATGATGCGGATATTGAGCCGTTTTAGCACAGTAAACAGCGATAAAATTTCCGAGGATTCGCCAGAGTTTGAAATGGCAATTACGATGTCGCCACGCTCGATCATACCAAGATCACCGTGCGCCGCTTCTCCTGGATGTACGAAAAATGCCGAAGTGCCAGTACTGGCTAAGGTCGCGGCAATTTTTTTACCGATATGGCCTGATTTACCCATACCCATCACCACCACTTTGCCGTGATCATTGGCAATGATCATTTCACACGCTTGGCAAAATGAGTCGTCAAAGTATTGCTCTAGCTGCTGTAAAGCCGCCATTTCGGTGGCGAGAACTTGCTGTGCAACACTGCGATAATCAAACTGATTCGACATTCGATACTCCGAGTTTGGGTTAAGCGGTCATATTCATAAGTAGATAAGCTTGGTATCCGATAAAAGTGAGGAAGAGCACGCCTCCCTCAATACGGTTAATACTACGCGATTTCCCTAAAGCCATGGCAACCAGTAGCAGAGATACGCCAAGCATCACCCAAAAATCGCGTCCCATCGCATGCTCACTGAGTATCGATGGATTAAGAATGCCGGGTAAGCCCATCACGGCAAGAATATTGAATACGTTCGAGCCAATAATGTTGCCCACAGCCATATCATCTTCGCCTTTCAACACACTTGTGAGTGAGGCGGCCAATTCTGGCAAGCTGGTCCCAACAGCGATGATCGTCAGGCCAATTACCAAGTCGCTCATGCCAAAAAACTTAGCGATAATGACGGCGTTATCGACTAACACGCTGGCAGCAATCGGCAGAATGATAAGCCCAATCACTACCCAAATAGCCGCTTTTGCGTTGCTCACGCCCTGCGGTATTTCAGATTCCTGCTCGGTAAGCAGCGCGTCACCATGTTTTTGCTCGTTACGGCTAATGCGGAGCATCGCAATGATAAACACGGCGAAAAGTGCAAACAGCAACACACCTTCATAGAATCCTAAGTGGTTATCCCACAATAACGCACCAGCAAGTAGTGTGACCGCAATCATCAGCGGCAGTTCACGGCGGAGTACCGCAGAACTGACGGAAAGCGGTTTGATGAGTGCTGTAATACCCAAGATCAAAGCAATGTTAGCGATGTTAGAACCGAGCACGTTACCGACGGCAGTATCGGTTTTCCCATCCAAAGCGGCCGTTGCCGATACCATCATCTCTGGTGCTGATGATCCCATTGCTAAAATAGTCATGCCGATCACTAATGGCGAGATGCCGAAGTTGCGAGCAAGCGCGGCAGAACCAAAGACTAACTTGTCAGCGCTCCAGACTAAAAACACCAAACCTACAATGAGAAACGCTACCGCTTCGATCATGATGATACCTAATTAATGAAATGAGTGAAAAAATGATGCAATTAACCGCTAATTTTGACGTGTTGGTTGCGAAAAGGGAAGCTGAAGATCCAATTAATTACGTTCAATTCATGGTTTAGTTAGCTATCCATCAATAAATGACCGGAAGATTGTTTTGGCGAAAGATGATGCTTTACTTTAGGATGTAATTGAACAGTGCTTTTAATTTTAGAACGTTATGCTTATGATTGCCCATCATTTTGGGGCGGACAACAATAGTGAAACACTCATGATGCCAATCAACGATCTTGTCACAATCAAGAATTTAACCTTCTCCCGTTCAGGACGGAAGATTTTCGATGACGTGAGTCTCAGCGTTCCGCAAGGAAAAATTACCGCCATTATGGGGCCATCGGGTATTGGTAAAACCACTTTGCTACGTCTTATTGGCGGACAACTGTTTCCTGAACAAGGTGAGATTTGGTTCGACAAACAAAACATCCCGATGCTCAGTCGCAAAAAGCTGTATCAAGCTCGTAAAAAAATGAGCATGTTGTTTCAGTCGGGCGCGTTATTTACCGATTTAAATGTGTTCGATAATGTGGCTTTCCCTTTACGTGAACACACTCAATTAGATGAATCGCTGATTAAGACATTAGTTTTACTAAAATTAGAAGCGGTTGGTCTGCGCGGTGCCGCCTTGCTCATGCCGAGCGAATTATCCGGTGGCATGGCAAGAAGGGCTGCATTAGCGCGCGCGATTGCGCTGGATCCGGAACTGATCATGTATGATGAGCCGTTTGTGGGGCAAGACCCGATCACCATGGGCGTGCTGGTGGAATTGATCCGCAATTTGAATCAAGCTTTAGGGGTGACCTCGATAGTGGTCTCTCATGATGTTCCTGAAGTGATGAGCATTGCCGATTGGGTTTATTTGCTGGCTGACGGCAAAGTGATTGCCAAAGGAACGCCAAACGATCTTTACCAAAATAGCGATCCTCGCGTACAACAATTTTTACAAGGCGAGGCTGATGGCCCTGTACCATTTCGCTTTCCAGCGCAAAGCCTAGAAAAGGATTTATTCTCATGATGTCTACATTGACTGACTGGATTGAAGGGCTCGGTCGCCGTACGCTCGAATTTTGCCAAGCCTTTGGCAAAGCGAGCTTGATGCTGTTTGGCGCATTAGTGAGCCGCCCACGGCCTATTCAGAATTTTCCATTGTTAGTGAAGCAGCTCTACAGTGTTGGTGTTCAGTCGCTGGCGATTATTGTCGTTTCTGGCTTGTTCATTGGCATGGTGTTGAGCCTGCAAGGCTATGTGATTTTGGTCGATTACGGCGCGGAAGGTAGCCTTGGGCAGATGGTCGCGCTCTCTTTATTGCGTGAACTTGGGCCCGTGGTAACTGCGCTGCTGTTTGCTGGGCGTGCTGGTTCTGCACTTACCGCTGAGATCGGCCTGATGAAAGCCACCGAGCAGCTTTCCAGTTTAGAGATGATGGCGGTTGATCCGCTCAAACGTATTATCGCTCCTCGCTTTTGGGCTGGGCTAATATCAATGCCGTTGCTAGCGATGATTTTTATGGCGGTCGGCATTTGGGGAGGCCAGCTTGTTGGCGTGGATTGGAAAGGGATTGATCACGGCAGTTTTTGGTCTGCGATGCAGTCATCGGTAGAGCTAGGGCAAGATATTGGCAACAGTATGATCAAGTGCGTGATGTTTGCCATCACAGTGACTTGGATTGCACTGTTTAACGGTTACGATGCTATTCCAACCTCGGAAGGTATTAGCCGTGCCACCACAAGAACCGTAGTGCATTCATCTTTAGCTGTATTAGGGCTAGACTTTGTACTCACCGCATTGATGTTTGGGAATTAATCATGCAGCAAACACGAAAAATAGAACTTTGGGTCGGTAGCTTTGTCCTTGCTGGAATTTGCGCAATTCTAGTGATGATTTTTCAGGTCGCTGACGTAAAAGGGTTGGGTTCCAACCATACTTACCAACTGAAAGCTGAATTTGACAATATCGGTAGTTTAAAAGTGCGCTCGCCAGTCAAAGTGGGTGGTGTAGTCGTTGGGCGAGTGGCCGAGATTAAACTCGATAGAGAGAGTTTGCTGCCTGTGGTTACTATGGCTATTAACAGTCAATATGATCAATTTCCAGAAACGTCGAGTGTGCAAATTCTAACTTCTGGATTGATTGGCGAGCAGTACATTGGGCTTGTGCCCGGTTTTGTCTTTGAAGATGAACAGATGTTAAAAGAGGGCGACTTAATTGAAGACACAAAATCCGCCCTCGTATTAGAAGATTTGATTGGCCAAGTGCTGTATAGCGTCGGTGGTGGCTCACAAGAAAAAGGTAAGGAGTGACAACCGTGTTTATAAAAACAGTGTTTAAACGGACGTTGATTTTTGTATTTACCCTCTTTGCCGCTATGTTTGTGCAAGCGGCCAATGTGGATAAAACCCAGCCCTATACCATGATGAAGCAGGTGTCTGAAACGGCATTTACTCGTTTGAAAGCCGAACAAGAAGCGATTCACCACCATCCTGAATATTTGAAAGAGATCGTGGAACAAGAACTGATGCCTTACGTCAATGAGCAGTATGCGGCACTGAAGTTATTGGGGCCAAACTTAAAAGGGGCCAAGCGTGAAGATGTCGCCACATTCATCACCGCATTTCGTGCCTATCTTGTCAGTGCATACGCGCAAGTATTGACTCAATACAGTAACCAAATTATTGAGTTCGAGCCTGAACAGGCGGTGTCGGATGATAAACGCATTACCAGCGTGAAGGTGGATATTATTGATACGCCACGACCGAACATCAAACTTGAGTTTAAATTGCGCAAAGAGAAAAGTGGTGAATGGCAAGTCTTTGATATGATTGCAGAAGGAGTGAGTTTGCTCTCCAGTAAGCAATCTGAATGGAGCGGTAAAATTCGCCAAGATGGCATCTTAGCGGTTGCCAATGAACTGCAACAATTGGCGGATCAGCCGATCCGTTTTGAAGGTAAAGCGCAATGATTCATCCGCAGTGGCATCAAACTGATATGCCGATTGCGGCTTTGTCGGGCGCATTAGACAGAGAGCATGTGCCTGATTTATGGGCGTTTATCCAAAAATGGAACCCGGTGAGTACACAGTTTGAGATTGAACTGAAAAACGTTGAACGCATAGACTCTGCCGGAATGGTGATGTTAATCCACCTAATAGAGCATGCAAAAAAACGAAACTGTCATATAATGCTCAGTTTCGTGCCAGAGCAACTGCGCACACTATTCCAATTGAGCAACATTGATCGTTTAATGGCTCAACATATAAAGAATTAAGCAGGGGAACATTGTGGATAGCGCAAAAGTACAACAGTTATTAGAACAAGCACTAAACCTTGAAGAGATCCACGTCAAAGGTGAAGGTAGCCACTATGAAGTTATCGCTGTTGATGCTTGTTTTGCAGGGATGAGTCGCGTTAAAAAACAACAACTTATTTATGCTCCACTGATGGAGTACATTCAAAGAAACGACATTCATGCCCTTTCTATTAAAGCGTTCACACCAACAGAGTGGGCTCGTGATAAAAAGTTGATGTCGCTGTAAGGTTTATTGATGGAAAAGTTTCGAGTTATTGGGTCAACACAACCTCTTCAAGGTGAAGTGACCATTTCAGGTGCCAAAAACGCTGCACTGCCTATTTTATTTGCGTCTATTTTGGCCTCTGAGCCAGTAGAAGTGGCCAATGTGCCACACCTTCGCGATATTGATACCACAATGGAACTGCTCAAACGTTTAGGCGCTAAAGTCGAACGTAATGGCTCAGTTCATGTCGATCCTAGTCAAATTGATGAATATTGCGCGCCGTATGATTTAGTCAAAACCATGCGTGCTTCTATTTGGGCTCTCGGTCCATTAGTGGCTCGTTTTGGTTATGGCCAAGTTTCGCTACCTGGAGGCTGTGCCATTGGCGCTCGTCCTGTCGATCTGCATATTCACGGTTTAGAGCAGCTTGGTGCCACCATCACCTTAGAAGATGGCTACGTGAAAGCCAGTGTCGAAGGTCGTCTACAAGGTGCACACATCGTCATGGATAAAGTGAGCGTGGGTGCCACCATTACCATTATGTGCGCCGCAACCCTTGCCGAAGGCACAACCGTGCTCGACAACGCTGCGCGTGAGCCTGAAATTGTCGATACCGCACTGTTTTTGAATAAGCTGGGTGCAAAAGTGTCCGGTGCAGGCACCGATACCATTACCATTGAAGGTGTTGAACGTTTGGGTGGTGGTAAACACGCTGTTGTGGCTGATCGCATTGAAACGGGCACGTTTTTAGTCGCGGCGGCTGTTTCTCGCGGAAAAATTGTTTGCCACAACACTCACTCGCATTTGTTAGAGGCCGTGTTAGCAAAACTGGAAGAAGCGGGCGCTGAGATTGAAACAGGCGAGGGCTGGATAAGCCTTGATATGACCGGAAAAGAGCTTAAGGCGGTTTCGATTCGCACTGCGCCTCATCCTGGCTTTCCAACCGATATGCAAGCACAATTTACCCTACTCAATATGATGGCAAAAGGTGGTGGCAAGATCACTGAAACCATCTTTGAAAACCGTTTTATGCACGTTCCTGAACTGATGCGTATGGGAGCAAAAGCGGAGATTGAAGGGAATACCGTGATTTGTGGTGATGTGGAATCGTTGAGTGGCGCGCAGGTGATGGCGACCGATCTACGTGCCTCAGCCAGCCTAGTGATTGCCGGTTGTATCGCAAAAGGTGAAACCATCGTCGATCGCATCTACCATATCGATCGCGGTTACGAAAGAATTGAAGATAAACTGTCGGCTCTTGGCGCTAATATTGAGCGCATTCAAGTCAGCAGTTAAACTCTCGCTCATGCAATGGAGCCGAAATCTCTGGGTTTCGGCTTTTTTATCCTTGCTCATTTTTTATCTTTGTTCCATGGAGAACTGAAATGATTGCTCTTTTGCGTCTATTGGCAGTCGCACTGTTTGCCATTGTGATGTTTGTTTTTGGATGTGGCTACTGTTTACTTAGCCCACGTAATCCCAAACATGTATTTACGTTTGGGCGTTTATTCGCCCGCATGTCAAAATTGATGGGTATTAAATTAGAACTGCGTATCCCAGAAGATGCTTATCAACGCGGCCAGCACATCTACATTGCGAATCATCAAAATAACTGGGATCTGTGTACTGTTGCTGCGGCGGTAACGCCGAAAGTCGTGACAGTAGGGAAAAAAAGTTTAGTTTGGACACCTGTGTTTGGTCAGTTGTATTGGTTAGCAGGGAATATTTTAATTGATAGATCCAATCGCAACAAAGCCAAAGGCACCATTGATCAAGTTGTCGATAGCATAAAAACCAGTGATGTGTCTGTGTGGATGTTTCCAGAAGGTACTCGCTCGCGTGGCCGTGGCATGTTGCCCTTTAAAATGGGTGCATTTCATGCGGCAATTGGCGCAGGTGTACCGATTATCCCCATCGTTTGCAGCTCAACTAATGATATTAAGCTGAACCGTTGGGACAATGGTCATGTGATTGTTGAGATGCTGCCACCGATCAGTATTGAAGGATATGGAAAAGAAAATTTACGGGAATTAGCGACATTATGCCGTGAGCAGATGATGGCCAAATTAGCGCAGCTGGATGAAGAAGTGGCGATGCTTGATGGTAAGAAAGTCACATCACGCAGTCAGTAACCGCTTTACTAAATGGTGGGAAAAAGAAGTATGAAGGTGGTGCCTTGTCCCACTTCAGATTCGACCTGCATTTTCCCACCATGCTTTTCAACAATACTGTATGAAATCGATAAACCCAAACCCGTCCCTACGCCGACAGGTTTGGTGGTGAAGAAAGGATCAAACACCTTGTTGATGATGTCTTGATTCATGCCATGCCCATTATCTGCCACTGTCACTCTCACCCAGCGTTTCCCTTTTTCGACCACAGAATCTGTGCTAATCGTTAACTTTCCTTGTGCTTCGCAAGCGTGAGAGGCGTTAATAAATAGGTTCATAAACACTTGTTGTAGCTCTGCTGATATCCCATTGATTTTCGGCAAAGCCTCATCCAATCGCTGCTCGACCTCCATCGTATATTTAAATTGGTTCCAGACCATGTGTAGCGTTGATTCAATACACGAATTTAACTCACACTCGACAAATCGGCCATCACTGGAGTGAGAAACGCTTTGTAGGCTAGTGACAATGTCTTTTACGCGGAGCAATCCACCCGAAGTCTCTTGAAGCATGTCAGTTAAATCACTTTCGACAAAACCAATATCATGTCGTTGATAATAATCTTGATAATTGCGGTAGAAATCCGTGTTAGCAATTTCGGCTTTGTGCTGTGCTACCAAAGCGACAATTCCTATATAGGTGTGAGAGTAATCACGCAGCGTATTTAAATTACTCAGACAAAAACCGATTGGGTTATTGATCTCATGAGCAACGCCAGCCGCCAGCAGACCGACGGAGGCCATTTTTTCTGATTGTACAAGCTGTGCTTGCGCGCTATGAAGTTGATCCAGAGTCTCTTGCAGCTCTAAAATTTTATCGTAGAGCTCGCGGCTTTTTTCTTGCAGTAACCGCTCTGCCAGCAAACGAGCCTGACGCTCACGCTCATAAATGCGTTGGTATTGCTCTATTTCACTCATGTTTACCCTTAAAGGTGACAACAATTTCACAAAATGAAGCGCCATGATGCATGCATTGGGGCTGCTCGATTTCGACTTCTTCACCAAATTGTTCTGAAGCGCCGATGATGAGTCCTTCTGCCGCAGCGCACAATTTTCTTTTCGAGGTGTAATACATGGTTAATCGATCGCCCTCGCTTTTACATTGAAATTGCGGCAAATAGGCATCGGGGTAGAGCCGCTTCACTTCTTTATGGATCACTTGATCGACCGAAATCAAAAACTCTAATAAATTGTTTTTATTTGGATAATTTTCAGGAAGGCTGTTGTACAGGCGAGAAAATAGGTATTGCCCATAAAGCCGGACTAAATCATCGGTGGGGATGTTTTTCTGCTCGCTCAAATAAGCCACCATTGCAAGCAGTTCGTCATCGGAGTATTGCTCTCCAGCGGTGTAGATGCCTTGAGAGCTAGGTTTTAAATCCTCGAGCATTTGATCCCAAAACAGTGCGCCAAATTTTTCGATGACTAAATCAGAAAGAACGGTATAGATAATCCCTTGCATCTCACTACCTCGAACGGTTCAAAAGTACGATAAGTGTTGGTGACTAACCCTAAAGTAGCAAGTATGAGGTGTAAAAATTGATTTTTTTTGGATTAAACAAAAACCTCGAACGGGGTTCGAGGTTTGAAAAAGCACATTCACGTCAGAGTGGCATGCTGGTGGTGCTTACACTGTGCTGATTATGAGCAATGCTTACTTACGTACCGCAATCGCTTCAATTTCAATACCCACATCTTTAGGTAAGCGAGCGACTTCTACGCATGAACGCGCAGGGTAGTTTGCCACGTTATGCTCATCAAAAAATTTACCGTAGACTTCATTCACCGTGCCAAAATCATTCAGATCTTTAACAAATACAGTCATTTTTACGATGTCAGAAACCGTTAAGCCAGAAGACTCCACCACGGCTTTTACGTTGTCGAGAGATTGACGAGCCTGCGCTGCGATATCTGCTGACACTTCACCGGTGACTGGGTTGACTGGAATTTGCCCTGAAGTTAGCACCATATTGCCAAGATCGACACCTTGTACATAAGGGCCAATTGCGGCAGGAGCGGATTCGGTATGAAGTACTTTAGTCATGATTGTGTTCCATCTGTTTTTATGGGAAGGGTAGGCGTCAGTTTGCCTTTAAAGAAACGGCAGGTAAAGTGCAAAATGCCCCACTAAAGTGAGGCATCGATAGACTTAAACGGGGTTAATTATGACTCGCGTTCGGTCACAATCTCACGTGAGTAAACTTTCTCACAATACTTACATTTCAAACGAATATCGTTTTTCTTTTCGAAAACCTTAAAGCTGCTTTCGACCGGTTCATTGTGGGAAATACAGTTGCTGTTTGGGCAGGCAAAAACATCATTGATCTGCTCAGGCAGTGTCAACGCTAGCTTTTTCACCACTTGGTAGTTTTCGATTTGGTTGACAGTCGCATGCGGTGCATAAAGTGCTAATTTATTGGCTTGGGCCTCATTAATGAACACATTTTCAATCTTCAGCAGATCTTTTGCGCCCAGCGCGGAAGAGGGTAAATTTAAGCCAATCGTGACACGTTGATGAGAATTGTGCATATCGAATAACTTTAATACTTTAATACCGATTTGCGCAGGAATGTGGTCGATAACCGTGCCGTTTTTAATTGCTTCAACCTGCAATTGAGTCTCTTTAGTCATGGTTGGGGCTCCTTTATTACAGGGTTTCGTTTAACACAAGCGCCAGCAAAGCTTCACGGGCGTAGACCCCGTTTTCTGCTTGTTGGAAGAAGTAAGCGTGCTTCGTTTTGTCCACATCGACGGTGATTTCATCCACGCGCGGAAGCGGATGCAGCACTTTTAAGTTATCGCGCGCACCTTCAAGCATGGCGGCTGTCAAAATGTACGCCGATTTAATGTGCGCGTACTCTGATTCATCAAAGCGCTCTTTTTGGACGCGCGTCATATACAGAATATCTAACTGTGGAATAACGCTTTCCATATCGGTGTGCAGGCTGTACTCAATGCCTGCATCATCTAACTCTTCGCAAATATAGTCAGGCATTGCTAGCGCATCCGGCGCAACAAAGAAAAAGCGAATGTGGTTAAATTTAGCCAAAGCTTGGGTTAAAGAATGGACGGTACGGCCATATTTCAAGTCGCCAACAAAGGCGATATTAATGCTATCTAAGCGGCCTTGTGTTTCGGCAATGGTGAACAAATCAAGCAGTGTTTGGGTTGGGTGCTGGTTAGCACCGTCGCCAGCGTTAATCACAGGAACGCCGTTTGAAAATTCAGAGGCTAAACGTGCTGCGCCTTCTTGGGGGTGGCGCATCACAAACGCATCCACATAAGAGGAGATCACTTGTACTGAATCGGCCAGTGTTTCGCCTTTTTTCGCCAGTGACGTGTTGCCACCATTATCAAAACCAATCACGCTGCCGCCGATGCGTTGAATAGCGGTTTCAAAAGACAAACGAGTACGAGTCGACGGCTCAAAAAAGCAGCTTGCCACCACTTTGTGCTTAATCAGCTCTGGTTTTGGTTCCGCTTTGAGTTGGCCTGCGGTTTTCACAATCAATTCCAGCTCGTCACGAGAGAGCTCCGGAATCGAAATAATGTGCTTTTGATAAAGCGAATTTACCATGGTCGTCTTCCCTATAATTTTCTAGTAGCCATAAAAAAGCCCCCCAATAGGGAGGCTTTAAAAATCAAGAGAGGGGAAAAATAACGCGCCCAGTAAGTCAGTACGCTGACCTACATTGAATCGAATTGCGTTGTAGATGTGAATAACAACGTCCGTTTTCATGGCTACCCCTCAGACAAATTGCTGGGAATTATACGCTTTCGTTGTGTGAGCGCAAGCGATTACCTCACAATCCTCTTCATCATTGGC
>NZ_CAWNIB010000270.1:0-1141 GCF_963874405.1 Vibrio sp. V08_P9A1T1 | reverse complement strand
GGCGTTAGCTGCTTTCACTCACCCAAATCACTTACTCATGTAAGTTCATCGGGCTTCGATCCATTGTTGCCTTGTTTTTTAAGCGCCGAGGGTTGCGACCATCACAGCTTTGATGGTGTGCATGCGGTTTTCAGCTTCATCAAACACAATCGAATATTCAGACTCAAACACCTCTTCGGTGACTTCCAAACCTTTCATACCATATTTTTCCGCCACCTCTTTGCCTACGGTGGTTTCGTCGTTATGAAACGCAGGCAAGCAGTGCATAAATTTTACCTGTGGATTACCAGTTTGCTTAATCACATTCATATTGATTTGGTAAGGCGTCATTAAGGCCACGCGTTCATCCCATGCATCGGCTGATTCGCCCATGGAAACCCAAACGTCGGTATAGAGAAAATCGCATCCTTGCACGCCTTCTTGCACATTTTCAGTGAGCGTGATTTTAGCTCCCGTCTGCTTGGCAATTTCTTGGCAAGTGGTGACGAGTGATGTTTCTGGCCAAAACTGTTTGGGTGCGACGAGGCGAATATCCATGCCCATTTTTGCTGCGCCCACCATTAGTGAATTGCCCATGTTATTGCGTGCATCGCCTAGATAAGCCAGTGACACTTGGTGCAACTGCTTACCACGGCCATGCTCAATCATGGTTAAAAAGTCAGCTAAAATCTGTGTTGGGTGGAACTCGTTGGTGAGCCCGTTCCATACAGGAACGCCAGCATGTGCGCCAAGCTCTTCGACAATTTCTTGTCCAAAACCGCGATATTGGATGCCATCGTACATTCTTCCGAGTACGCGCGCGGTGTCTTTCATCGACTCTTTATGACCAATTTGCGACCCTGATGGCCCGATGTAAGAGACTTGAGCGCCTTGATCAAACGCGGCCACTTCAAATGCACATCGCGTCCGTGTTGAGGCTTTCTCAAAAATCAGCGCAATATTTTTACCCGCTAATCTTTTCTGTTCTGATCCGGCGTATTTCGCTTTTTTGAGATCAGCAGAGAGATCGAGCAGAAATTGGATCTCTTTCGGCGTGAAATCGAGCAGTTTGAGAAAGTTGCGGTTGCGTAAATTGAAAGCCATATCCCAGTCCTAAACGGTGAATGATGAATGGCCTTAGTAAAACATATAAATGCTAAAT
>NZ_CAWNIB010000269.1:0-18755 GCF_963874405.1 Vibrio sp. V08_P9A1T1 | reverse complement strand
GGATAAATGTTTAATTCATCCATGTGATTCAGATACCCCAAAAGTAGTAGATACAAGCTATTTAAAACAGAATTGGAATGGAAAAACGCTAGATATCAAAAAAAAGCAATCCTCTTTTGATATTCGTTGGTTCTTACCTGAATTATCGCAACATAAACATTTAATCGCTGAGATTGTTTTATTCTCTTTCGTACTGCAAGTTATTGCACTTATTACACCGCTATTTTTCCAAGTCGTGATGGACAAAGTATTAGTGCATCAAGCCCACTCGACACTCGATGTTTTAGTGTTCGTCTTAGTTATTTCTGGAATAGCTGAGGTATTGCTACGCGGTTTACGCGAATATCAATATGCTCATACCGCTAACCGCATTGATATTAAGCTTGGCATTAAATTGGTTCACCATCTGTTTGGTTTGCCGCTGCTGTTTTTCAAATCAAGGCAAGTTGGGGCGATTGTGACTCGAGTAAGAGAGCTCGATACCATACGCGAGTTCATCACAGGTTCAATGTTTACCCTCACGATTGATCTCGTTTTTCTCGTGATCTTTTTCTATGTGATGAGCTTACTTTCTGGCGGGCTAACCTTATTGGTATTGGCCACACTGCCGTGTTATCTCTTTTTGACTTGGTGGCTAACCCCAAGGCTGCAACAAGCGATTGAACAACAATTTACCCATATGGCGCACAACACTTCGTTTCTAACTGAAACCGTCGCGGGGAGTGATACCATTAAAAGCTTAGCGACTGAACCTCGCTTTATTCGACGTTGGGATACTCAAACCGAACAGATGATATCGAGCAACTATGTGGTTCAGCAGTGGAATAACCGCTCTAGCCACGCAGTGCAGTTCATCCAAAAAATAGCGAGCGTCTTTCTACTATGGATTGGCGCATCCGAAGTGCTCGCGTTACAAATGACCATAGGTCAACTGATCGCTTTTAACATGCTCGCCAGTCATGTTGCACAAACTCTTGCCCGGCTCGTCGAGCTGTGGGGACAATTTATACAAGCGCAAATTGCAGTCGATAAACTTTCCGACCTACTCAATTTGCCCACCGAGCAGCAGCAAGCCAGCCATCCTCTACAGCTGCAAGGTGCGATCACTCTCAATCAGGTGAGTTTCCGTTATCAACCCGATTTACCGCTGACCATCAATCAGCTTTCACTCAATATCCAAGCGGGTGAGAAAATTGGTGTGGTCGGTGGCTCGGGGTCGGGAAAAAGCACCTTGGCTCGGCTTTTACTCAAGCTGTACAGCCCTGAATCAGGCCAAATCATGTTCGATAACACCCCACTCAAACAGATCGGTGTTCATGAATTGCGTCGCCAGTTGGGGGTGGTATCACAAGAGAACTTTCTCTTTAGTAAAAGTGTTGGTGACAACATTGCCCATTCAAAGCCACAAGCCAACTTGGATGAGATTGTGCAAGCGGCAAAATTAGCGGGCGCTCATGAGTTTATTTTAAAGCTGCCACTAGGTTACGACACGATTTTAGCCGAAGGGGGGCAGTCACTTTCAGGCGGACAACGACAACGTTTAGCCATTGCCCGCACACTGCTTGCAGACCCTAAGATTTTGATTCTTGATGAAGCCACCAGCGCTTTAGATGATGAATCACAAGCCATCATTCAAACCAATATGGAGCAAATTGCCGCCGGGCGTACCGTTATCACCATCGCACACCGCCTCTCTACGGTAAGAGAGTGTGACCGGATTATCGTACTGGAAAAAGGCGAGATTGCAGAGCAAGGCACGCATCTACAACTTCTCGCAGAGCAAGGCAAATATTTCCAGTTGTGGCAACTGCAACAAGCATTAAAACAAGAGGATGAGCAAGTATGATCTCTCAGTTAAAGAAGCTTCGCTCTAAGCGCCCGAAAACGAACGGCTACTTTGAGTTTTTACCCGGCCATCTTGCTCTACAGCAGAGCCCGCCCTCTCCGTTTGCTCGCATCACCGCCATCACGCTAAGTGTAGGGTTACTGCTCACCTTACTTTGGACCTATTGGGGGAAATTGGATATCCAAGCGACCGCAAACGGGCGGCTGTTAGTCCCTGGGCGCTCGCAAGTGATTCAGTCTTACGAACAAAGCCGAGTAGCACAAATCCATATAGCAGACGGCGAACGTGTCGAAAAAGGGATGCCCTTACTGACTCTGGACACGTTAGGCGTTAGCCAAGATATTGAACGTTTGCGTCATCAAATACGCTATCAAACCCATGAATTTCTCAAGTATCAAGCTTTGCGTGGTAAGGCTGATCTAGCTCAACATCCCCTGTATTTGGCATTGGCACCTTCGGCACAGCAAGAGGTCATCGACAGCTTTGATACTGAAAAGAACGAATTCACATCGGTGTTGGAAAACTTGCGTGCTGAAATGCAGGTCAATCTTGCTTCCCAGTCCTCACTTGAAGTCGACATCAGAGGCTTAAAACAGTTAGTGAGTAATATTACTCAGCGCCTTGATGCTCAAAAAAAGCTCAAGCAACAGCGTTTGATCGGTCAAGTGCAGTATCTGGAGCAGGAAAAAGAGCTATTAGAATCCGAACGAGCGTTAGCCCAGCAAACATCACAACAGCACGTGCTGCAAAAGCAATATCTCAACCTAGAAGAGCGTTTAAAAGCGCTGCGTGCGCAAAAAGCCAGAGAGTGGCAAGACAAAAGTCAGCAAGCACACCTACAACTCTCAGCGCTGCAACATGAACTGGACAAAGTACGCGAACATGAAGGATTACAAGTGGTTCGCTCTCCTGTCACTGGCACTGTACAGCAATTGAGTGTTCACACCCTTGGGGCAGTCTTACAACCAGCACAAAATTTGATGATTATTGTGCCTGACGATTCGGTACAAGTCGCCGAAGTTAAAATTCTCAATAAAGACATTGGCTTTATTTATGCTGGCCAACCCGTGACGTTGAAAATTGATGCCTTTCCCTATACGCGTTACGGCACCTTATCGGCAACATTGGTCCACGTTTCTAGAGACTCGACAATGGATGAGCAACTTGGGTTGGTTTTTCCCGCTCAAGTGCAATTGTTAAACCACACAATTGAGGTCGATGGTGCCTCTGTTGCCTTATTGCCCGGTATGTCTGTCGTGGCTGAGATTAAAACCGACCAACGTCGGATCATCGATTATCTACTCAGCCCAATCCGAGAATATCAAGCTGAAGCATTGCGAGAAAAATAGAGTGGATACCTTAACCAACACCGTCTCAACGGTTCATGATCAAGAAAGCCATGGCGCATTAGCGGCCCTCTCGTTTGCCAGCCTTTCATTTGATAAGAAAGTCACGCCATCACAACTGATTCATACACTAGGCGTTGCCGAAAATGAGCTCAGTGCTCTCGACATTCAGCGAGCCGCTCAATCTATTGGTCTGAAAAGCCGAATGATCACCGTCAGAGGAAGCGAGCCAATCCCGCTACCTGCTTTGGTCAAAATCCGTCAGCAATGGCATGTCATTCATGCGCTAAACGAGTATGGTTGGACCTTGTACGATCCCATTAAACAGCGCTATTTCGAGTTTCCGTTGGCGCAAGGATCTTCAAGTTCCTGTTATGAGGTCTTATTACTGATTGAGCAGAGTATAGAGCCAAGCGATGTCGCTTTTGGCCTCCGCTGGTTTATGCCTTCGGTACTTCGTCAGTCAAAACAGCTGCGTGATGTGTTTCTGTATTCGATTGTGCTACAACTGTTTGCCCTGTTTGGTCCCAAACTTTTTGAAACCGTTATTGATAAGGTTCTTGTGGGGCGAAGTTTGTCGAGTTTGCACGTTTTAGCGCTGGCTATGCTTGCGCTGGCTATTGCTGAACCTCTTTACAGTTATTTGCGCAATACGGTTTTTGGTCATCTTTCTAGTCAAGTCAATGCAGAGCTATCGGGGCGATTGTATCGGCATTTGATTAATCTTCCATTAAGTTATTTCAAGCAGCGTCAAACGGGGCAAATCATCGCCCGCGTACGGGAAATGGGGCAAATACGTCAGTTTTTGACGGGCTCAACCTTAATGCTGCTCTTGGATCTCATTTTTATCACCCTCTTTATTGGTGTGATGTTTCATTATGCGCCAGCGCTCACCGGGCTGATTATCGGTTCATTAGTGATTTATTTTCTGCTGTGGTTAGGTATTGGACCTTGGGTTCGTCACAAGGTAACGACAGAGTATGACGCAGAAGCAGAGACAACCACCTTCCTGACTGAATCTATAACGGGTATAGAAACAATCAAGACAACCGCAACGGAAGCTCGATTTTTAGAACGGTGGCAGCAAATACTCAGTCGACAAATTGAATGCGCGTTTTCAGCCCAAAAAGCCAGTTTAATTGCTGGGCAATTGATTGCCTTAGTGCAGAAAATAGCCGCTGCCATTTTACTTTGGTGGGGAGTCAACTTAGTGCTCAATGGGCAGCTCACCCCCGGTGAATTGGTCGCCTTCAATATGCTAGCAGGGCATGTTACTCAACCCGTTTTGCGACTTGCGCAAGTGTGGCAAGATTTCCAGCACACCTTAGTAGCCTTGCGTCGCGTAGGCGACATTCTTAACGAACCGGCTGAAAATAGTAAAGATGGCCTTGCTTCCATCCCTTCTGTTCAAGGAGGCATTGAGTTTAAAAATGTTCGCTTCCGTTATCATATCGATGCACCGGAAGTCTTAGCGAATCTCTCGTTGACCATCGCTCCGGGGCAATTTATTGGTATTACTGGGCCTTCCGGATCTGGAAAAAGTACATTAACGAAACTGCTACAGCGTCTTTATGTACCTTTGCATGGGCAAGTCTTGGTCGATGGTATGGATCTCGCCATTGCAGATCCGGTCTCGTTAAGGCGCAGCATGAGTGTGGTGCTACAAGAAAGCATGCTATTTGCAGGCAGCGTTGCCGACAATATTCGTCTTTGTAAACCCGATGCAAGCGATGCAGATCTGATAAACGTTGCAAAGCTTGCTGGTGCGTTAAACTTTATTGAAGCGCTGCCACAAGGGTTTGAACAACAAGTAGGAGAAAGAGGTGCAAACTTATCTGGCGGGCAACGTCAACGCATTGCACTGGCTCGCGCATTGTTAGTTAACCCAAAAATCTTACTGCTTGATGAAGCGACTTCAGCGCTCGATTATCAGTCAGAGGCGGCCATCATGAGCAATATGGAAACCATTTGCCATGATCGAACGGTGATCAGTATTGCACATCGGTTATCGACGATTCGTCATGCCGATAACATTATCGTCATCGAAGATGGGCAAGTGGCCGAGCAAGGTACTCACGAAGCGTTGCTCGCACGTGCAGGACTTTACGCACGTTTATGGAAACAACAAGTCAGTGGTTAACTTTCTCTCCTTCAAATGGGTTAGGTATAAAAAATCTCCCCAGAAATTACTGGGTCTTAAACTTACTCACTAAATTATTCAGATCATCAGCTGAACTCGCGAGATTTTGTGAGTTCAGTAGAGCTCGGCTCGATACATCATCAACTTTCTGAGTATCTTCTTGTACTTGATGAATATTACGATTAATTTCTTCTGCGACTAGGTGCTGCTCTTCGGCAGCCGTTGCGATTTGAGTATTCATATCGTGAATCGACAATACTGACTGATAGATGCCAGTAAAGCTATCGTTGACCGACTCAGTCGTTGTCACGGTTTTCCGTGACGCATTTAAACTCACGGTCATCTGTTCTGCGACTTCTTTGGTCCTATTTTGCAAACGTACCACTAAGCCGTTGATTTCTTCGGTTGAATCTTGCGTACGTTTTGCGAGCGCACGAACCTCATCCGCAACAACAGCAAAACCTCTTCCCTGCTCCCCTGCACGAGCCGCTTCAATCGCAGCGTTTAAAGCCAACAGGTTGGTCTGTTCAGCAATGCCGCGAATGGTATCTAAAATTGCAGTAATACCTTGGCTATCATTTTCTAACTCTTGAATCGTGGTTGAAGACGTTGAAATATAATCAGCTAACTGATTGACACTAGAAACCGCGGTGTGGATATTTTGCTGGCCTTGACTCACTAATTGCTGACTGTCATCAGCAGCCTGGGCTGCCGAGCTGCATAGCGTTGCTACTTCATTGGCAGTAGACACCATTTCATTAAACGCCGTTGATACCATCTCAACCGCTTGTTTCTGTCGTTGAGAAACGGCTGACAAGTCTTCCGATATTGTTGCCGCTCTTTGCGCCGATTCCCCCATCTGTTCTCCTGCATGGCCTATTTGCTGTACAAGTAATCGAATGGCTTTCAAAAATGCGTTGAAATACACAGCCAATTGACCCGTTTCATCGTTCGAACGAATGATCAATTCCTTGGTTAAATCACCTTCACCTTCAGCTATCTCTTGTAAGCCGTTTGAAACTAAACTAAGCGGCTTGGCGATCAACCCCGCTAAAAAAAGTGCGCCAATGATGAAAATCACTGTCAACACAAAAACAATCGCTAAAATGTATTTGATCAAGCTATTGCTTTCTGCCATAACTTCTTCGGTAGTAATCAGGCCAACGAACTTCCAACCTAACTTTTCGGAATTCATGACATTAGCCATATATTCCACACCGCCAATTTCGATATTGATAAAACCAGAGGATGTTTGACCTATCGTTTTGTATGCAGCAGCTAAGGAGTCAAGGGGTTGAAAATTGTTCTCTGGGTACTTAGCATCCACCAAGACGTTACCGCTATCCTCAACCATCATAATGTATCCGGTTTCGCCTAGTTTTATCTTCTTCACGATATCCGTCAGTGTTTTTAGCGAAACATCAATCGCAACCACCCCAGCATTTTGGGTACCAGCAGCATTAAAGGACAAAACATTGCTCACAATCGTGGCGTCATCAGGCTCCCAATAATAGGCTTGAGTGCGTTTTATCTCGCCTGGGCTAGACATCGCCGTTTTGTACCACGGGCGAGCTCTAGGATCATAATTGTCTGACGCCTTACCCGTCGGCCATTGTATATATCCGCCCTCTTTGGTTCCCATGTAAACGTACGAATAACCTTTGTGCGCCTCACCCATAAGGTAAAGCGCTTCATAAATTCCACGCTCCACCATTCCATTGCTATCTGGGGTCATCGGTTCAGCTATTTTGTCGATATAACGGGTAATGGAACTGTCCACTTTTTGCAACGCGGGTGAGTTGGCTAACATTTTCACATTTTGTTCAATGCCAGAAAAATAGATGGCGATAGCATTATCAACCTGACTCATTTCTCCATGACTTTGTTCAATAAAATCACTAACGGCTTGTGAACGTAAATTCGTCACCATTACCGTTGAAACAATAGCAACAGGGATAATGGTCGCCGAAATCAAGCTGAGCAACAGTTTAGATTTTATTTTCATTGTTATTACGCCTTATCTCTGTATTTGACAGCAGCTCATTTCTTTTAGTTACCTACACTAAAAATTTAGTTAATAGCGATAAAGATGCAATGTCACTAAAGCGTTATTTCTAAAATAGGTGCTTATAAATGGTTGAATACGATGAAAGCGAAAGAATAAACTGCCATAAGTAAGCAGCACTGCATACAATCACTGCAAGGTAAAAAAGGAGAAAACGATGGATAAGCGACACAAAACTGTGATTATTGCTGGCGCTTCCGGTCTCGTTGGGCAGCATGCTTTAGCCATCATGCTAGAAGAGCAAGCCGTCTCTCAAATCTATTCTTTAGTCAGAAAAAGCACCGAAATCCAACACCCAAAGTTGCAAGAAATCATTCATCCGCAGTTGCAAATCACGCACTGGGATGAAAGTTTTGTCCCTCCCCAACTTGGCCTCATCGCACTAGGGACTACCCGTAAGCAAGCGGGTTCAAAGCAGGGGCTGGAGAAAGTAGACTATGAGTTGGTTTGTCAAGTTGCTCAAACAATGAAGACATTGGGTGTCAAGCGCATTGCCATCGTTTCGAGCTTAGGTGCCAAAGCTCGCTCTCAATCTCATTACTTACAATGCAAAGGGAGAATGGAAGAAACCATTCGCCGAATGGGTTTTGAACAAGTGACCTTCGTCAGGCCTGGGCCTCTAACTGGCATTCGGAAAAACAAGCGAACGGATGAAAAATGGGTACGAGTGATTCTGACTCTATTGCACCCTCTGCTACTAGGGCGCTTACGCAATTTTATCCCCATTTCCGCGCAAGATGTTGCAAGCGCTATGCTCTATTGCCTCTTTCAGATACAACCACACGCCATAGATATTTTGCACTCTCGCGATATGCTTGCCTTGCTCAAGAAGTATCAATGACTTGCTTAAATAACTCACCGATCGGTTCATTTACCAGCACAATAGAAAGATTGATAACCATTTGTTCTAAATCATGCTGATTTTGTCTTTGGATTAACCTACGTTAAAAGATATTGTTGCGTTTCATCGCTTTTATTCCCCTTTTACCTAGCATTATCGACTACATCGCTCATCGGCGATCAACGTAATCATGGGTACACAACTTTTAAGGTGTCGCATCATGTCAGTTGCAGCCATTGCCGCACTCGCAGTATTTATTGGCATTCTGTTTTTTCTCTTCGGACAGCAGAAAAAGTCTCACACTCTTTCACGCTTAGTGCTACTTGGGTTGATCCTAGGCAGCGCATTTGGCCTTGCTCTACAAGTGGTTCTTGGTGAAGGACATGTGGCCATCAAGGAAACATTAGGCTGGGTCAACGTCGTCGGTAACGGCTATGTTGGTTTGCTAAAAATGGTGATTATGCCTTTGGTGCTGGTGTCGATGATCGCTGCGGTTGTGAAGCTCGATAAAGGTGGCTCGCTGGGTAAAATCTCTGGCCTGACCATTTCTATCTTACTGCTGACGACTGCTGTCTCGGCATTGATCGGTATTTTTGTCACCCAAGCTTTTGGTTTAACAGCAGACGGCCTCGTTGAAGGCAGCCGTGAAACGGCGCGTATTGCTGTACTAGAAAGCCGCGCCGCTACTGTGAGTGATTTAACTATTCCTCAAATGCTATTAAGCTTTATTCCGACCAATCCTTTTGCCGACTTAACCGGTGCTCGCTCAACCTCGATCATCGCTGTGGTTATTTTTGGCGTACTAACGGGTATTGCAGCGCGTAAAGTAATGTCAGAGAAAGCCGAGCTAGAAACGCCAATCCGCACCTTTGTCGAAGCGATACAGTCGATTGTTATGCGCCTCGTGAAAATGGTGATGGCACTAACCCCTTACGGTATTGCGGCGTTGATGGCGAAAGTTGTCGCTACATCAAGCGCGGGCGATATTCTGAGTTTGCTCGGTTTTATTGTCGCCTCTTATGTCGCCATTGCATTGATGTTTGTGGTGCACGGTATATTAGTTTCTTTTGTAGGCGTTAGCCCTAAAGAGTATTTTCAAAAAATTTGGCCAGTGTTGACCTTCGCGTTCACCTCACGTAGCTCAGCGGCAACCATTCCTCTTAATGTAGAAGCGCAAATCACTAAGCTGAACGTACCACCAGCAATTGCCAACCTATCGGCTTCATTCGGTGCCACTATTGGTCAAAACGGCTGCGCTGGTATTTACCCAGCCATGCTCGCAGTGATGGTTGCTCCTACCGTCGGTATTAATCCAATGGACGTACACTTTATTTTGTCGCTAGTGGCGATTATCGCAATCAGCTCATTTGGTATTGCCGGCGTCGGTGGCGGTGCCACTTTTGCAGCCTTAATCGTGCTACCAGCGATGGGCCTACCAGTGACGATTGCAGCACTGCTTATCTCCATTGAACCGTTGATTGATATGGCCCGCACCGCGTTGAACGTTTCAGGCTCAATGACGGCAGGTACCATTACCAGCCGCTTACTGAACGGTAAACAGGTACAAGTTCAAGAACAGCAAGCCTAGAAAGTATCGAACGTTCTCGTTTTTCTCCAAGCCGGTGCCAATGCGCCGGCTTTTTCATTTCAAATCCTCATCAGAGCATGCTTCGCACATTGCTATGTCACACAGGCAATGGTCTAATAAACCTTAAATTTCAGCGACTGGATACTATCGAATGCGACAAGAGCACCCGCCTACTTTCTTTTTCCTCGACTATGAGACGTGGGGAGTCAACCCTGCGAAAGATCGTCCGAGCCAATTTGCGGGCGTTCGCACCGATATGGATTTTAATATTATTGGCGAACCACTGGTCATCTATTGCCAACCACCAGCGGACTATTTGCCTTCTCCAGAAGCGGCGCTTATTACGGGTATCACTCCACAAAAAGCGGTGGCCCAAGGCTTGCCAGAGCCTGAATTTATCGCCAAAATTCATCAACAACTCGCCACACCCAACACCACCAGTCTTGGTTACAACAGTATTCGTTTTGATGATGAAGTAACGCGTTACACTTGCTATCGTAATTTCATTGATCCGTATGCTTGGAGCTGGCAAAACGGCAATTCACGCTGGGATTTACTTGATGTGATGCGCGCCTGCCATGCGCTACGCCCAGAAGGCATCAACTGGCCCGAAAATGACGAAGGCTTTACCAGTTTTAAGCTGGAGCATCTCTCAGTTGCCAATGGCATCGAACATGCGAATGCCCACGATGCTATGGCCGATGTTATCGCCACCATTGAGCTAGCCAAAAAAGTAAAAGCCGCCCAACCCAAGTTGTTTGATTACTTTTTTAACATGCGCCATAAACGCAAACTCAATGATCTGATTGATATCGTCAACATGACACCTTTAATGCACGTATCGGGTATGTTAGGCCGAGAATGCCAATATACCAGTTGGATCGTGCCGATTGCTTGGCATCCCACCAATCAAAATGCGGTTATTGTGGTGGACCTTGCCAAAAACCCTCAACCCCTGATCGATTTAAGCAGCGAAGAACTGCATCAACGTCTATATACCAAACGCGAAGAGTTGGCAGAAGATGAATTGCCAGTGCCCATCAAATTAGTGCATCTCAATAAATGCCCTATCCTTGCGCCGGCCAAAACATTAACGGCCGAAAATGCAGACCATATCGGGGTCGATAGAAACCTGTGCCTTGAACACTTAGCGCTCATCAAGCAGTACCCTGAGATCAGAGAAAAGCTGATTGGCCTCTACACAATTGAGCGAGAATATAAGCACAGTGACGATGTCGATACTCAACTCTACGACGGTTTCTTCTCTCCAGCCGACAAAGCGGCGATGGAGATCATTCGCCAAGCTGACCCTGTCAACCTCGCCGCATTAGACATTAGTTTTAGCGATAAGCGCATCGAACCCTTGCTGTTTCGCTACCGCGCTCGCCATTACCCATTGACATTAAGTGACGAAGAGCAAAGACGTTGGGCAACTCACTGTCGTGATTATTTCGAAAGCCACCTTGAAGAGTACATGCTCAATTTAGAGAACTTAGTTCACACCCACAGCAGTGACGAAAAGAAAATGGCTATTTTAAAATCCGTTTACCGTTATGTGGAAGACATCGCGAGTTAATGTACGAGGTTTTCGCGCTGTCAGGTTTCAAACCAACACGCTGCGATTCCATTTCCGAAAATAGTTTAGGCACAACAAGGCACCGACTTTTATTGTGAATACCATTGCAAAATATTTGGTCTCTATGGGGCTGATTTTCCTTTGCCTGATGGCAGGTATCAATCTTCAACATTGGCTTGGCATCACCATTCCGGGCAGTATTATCGGAATGCTAATTCTGTTTAGTTTATTGGCAAGTGGGCTCGTGCCTGTCGAATGGGTAAAACCCAGTGCCAGTCTTTTTATCCGTTATATGGTCATTTTATTTGTCCCTATCAGTGTCGGATTAATCGAGCATTTTGATTTATTGATGAGTAACGCCATCCCGATTCTTGCCAGCGCGGTGGGCGGTACGCTGATCGTATTAGTTTGTCTGGGTTTAGGGTTGGATCGTTTTTTGAAGAAGGGGAATAAGTGATGTGGTTATTACTCACGATTGCGGTCTTTTTCCTGACACGTTGGATCAGTAAAAAATGCAAAACGGCCATAATGAATCCGTTACTGCTCAGCCTTGTGATCATCATTCCTATCTTGCTATTTTTTAACATCCCTTATGCCAGTTACTATGCTGATAACCAGTGGCTGAGCTTTCTGTTGCAACCGGCCGTGGTGGCGCTGGCTTATCCTCTCTATGAACAACTGCCTCAAATCCGCTCAAATTGGCGCATCATTGCCCTCGCCTGCGGGGTGGGCAGTGCTATGTCAATGCTCACTGCCAGCTTAATTGCTGTTTATCTTCAAACGGATATACATTTAATCGCCAGCCTACTGGGTAAATCAGTTACCACACCGATTGCGATGGAAGTTTCCAGTAACCTCGATGGGGAGCCAGCCATTGCCGCCGTTTTAGTGGTCATTGTAGGGCTGTTTGGCGCGATTCTCGCCTACCCTATCTATAACCTTCTCAACATCACGCATCCAATTGCTAAAGGCTTAACCATGGGCACCGTATCTCATGCGCTGGGCACAGCAACCTGCGCTGAAAAAGATCCACGTGATGCAGCATTTAGTTCACTTGCATTAGTCGTGTGCGGCGTAATCACATCGATACTTGCTCCAAGTTTTTTTGCTTTTTCAATGTGGTTGTCCACGCTATAGAGTACCAACAGAAATCAAAGATACGTCTACTCATGGATTTTGATTGTAGACGTGTCTCACTCTAAGGCTGACTGTAATCGATTTCATGTGTGACCTCACTCTAAATGTGAAAACCAAAATTACGTTACATTGCATTACGTGACTTAAATCTCAGTAAAATTTCATTCTTCGCCTAGAATATTCGTCAATACATAGATAAGGACTCATTATGAAAAGCCGTATTGAACAGGCGCTAGCTGATACGCCAAAAACCGTTGCAGAATTTTTGTCGCCCATTCTGCTGTGCGATGATTTTGACGCAACCCTATCACCAGAACAGTTCAACCAACTGCTTTCTCTTTCTGGCTTAGACGATGCGGAATTGCGCGTTGCACTGCTGCCTTTTGCGGCCGCCTATGCTTATGTACCGCTTTCAAACTTTTACGTGGGAGCCATCGTCAGAGGTTTATCGGGCCGTTTGTACTTTGGCGCGAATATGGAGTTTTCCGGTGCACAATTAGGCCAAACCGTACACGCCGAGCAATGTGCCATCAGCCATGCGTGGATGAAAGGTGAACAAGGCGTTGCTGACATTACCATCAACTTCAGCCCTTGTGGGCACTGCCGTCAGTTTATGAATGAGCTTACGACCGCAGACTCGCTTGTCATTCAGCTACCACAGCGTGATGAGAAGTCACTGCAAGAGTACCTACCTGAATCATTTGGTCCTGCCGATTTAGGTGTTGATTCTGGTCTAATGGCAGACGCTAACCACGGCAAAACAACTACCGAGGATGACCCACTCATTGGCTTAGCTCTTAATGGCCTAAACCGCAGTTACGCACCCTATACCAACAATCTCAGTGGTGTTGTCCTGCAAATTGAGAATGGTAAAACCTACGTCGGTGCGTATGCTGAAAATGCCGCATTCAACCCAAGCTTACCACCATTGCAAGTTGCTCTTGTTCAGTTAATGATGGATGGCCAACGCTTTGATAATATTGTCGCAGCCGCATTAGTTGAGATGTCTGATGGCAGTATTAGCCATTTAGCCGATACTCAAGCCACCTTGGAAGTAATTAACCCAGACATTCCTCTTTCCTATCTTGTGGTTTAGGCGCTCTAGTGAAAAATCCCCAACGCATGGGGATTTTTGCCTTTTGATGGTGCAGGTTTTACCGCATATCCTTTCCGCCCAACAAATTATCGAACACCTCTTGTTTACTCATCGGCTTGTAAAAATAGAAGCCTTGGATCTCATCAATATTCCAGACTTTGAGTTTGCGCAGTTGCGAAGCAGTTTCAACCCCTTCAGCCACGGTAGTTAAGCCTAGCTCTTGCGACATATTGATAATACTGCGCACCAAGGTTTTGGCTTTGTCATTGGATTCCAATGTGGAAATATAAGACTGGTCTAACTTCACTATATCTAATGGAAAATCACACAATGTACTAAACGAGGAATACCCCGTACCAAAATCATCAAGCGCCAACTGTATACCGAGTTTTTTTATCGCATCCATGCGTTTGATCGTCTCTTCTTCAGCCCCCAACAACATACTTTCCGTCAATTCGAGCACTAATTGTCCCGGTTCAATTTGATATTTTTCAATCAATACTGATAAGTACCCGACCAATTTTTTACTGTAGAAATGCGGGCTAGAAAGATTGACGTGAATACTTAGCCGTTTACCCAACGAAAATTGCGACTGCGTTTGCAGTTCGCTAATAAATTGACAGGCTTGGCCTAGTATCTGCTCTCCCAATTCAATGATCACTTTACGTTGCTCAGCCAAAGGGATAAATACGGTTGGTGAAACCATACCAAGTTGAGGGTGCTTCCAGCGAGCCAGAGCTTCAAAGCCAATGATTTCGGCACTGTCTGCACGAACAATCGGCTGATAGTAAGCAATAATATGACCATCTTTCACGGCTGAGATAAGATCTCGATTGATCGCTAACGACTTCTGGGCATGAACAAACAATTCTTGTGTCACTGAAACAACCAGGCTGGCTCCAGCTTTCTCTGTTTGTTGAATGGCATAAAAACCACTTTGAACCAAAGTTTCAAAAGAATCGATAGTCAATTGTGAATCAATCACAGCGCCTTCCACACTCAAATCGAGTTCCAAGCCGCCAATGTCAGTCTTCCTCTTGTAACTATCGATAAGCTTAGTGCCTCTGTGAATCAAAAAAGAGGTTGCCCCGTTACCCAACTCACACACCATAAATTCATATTCACTAATTCGTCCCATTATGGACGTATTGAAACGGTTTCTAAGCGTAGCCGAAAAATGTTTAACGGCTATATCGTAAGCACTGTGTCCGTACACTTCTGAAATTTCTTTTAGTCTTTTAACCCGTAGGTAGAGCACGGAAAACCCACCACATTCAGTCGGATTGTCAATCAAAGGCTGGACTTGGCTCATCATCGTTGGACGATTAAGTAAACCTGACACTGGGTCACAATGAGTAAGGTCGTAAATAAGCTGCTCTTGCTGCTTTTGCTCGCTGATATCAGTAATCGATAGCATGATAGAACGATGCCCACGTTGTTCTATCAATGTAGCTTCGATAAGACACTCTAAACGCTGCTGACTCTTTGTAACAACATGTCCCTCAAATTCACGCATCCCTTGTTCTATATTTTGGTAGAGTAATTCACTGCTGCACACCACATCATTTTGTATAATACAAAACTCATCTAAAACTTTTCCAACCAACTCATCTCTAGAATAAGAAAGCATATCCAACAAGGCTTGGTTCACATCGACAATGAAGCGATCAACCACCAGCAACATTCCGAGATTTTGGCTTTGATAGAGTGCATCAAATTTCTGTAACGTCTCTTTAAGCCTATCTTCCGCCAAGGAGGATGAGGCAGCAAGTGAACGGACAAGTTCGGTAATTCGTTCAAACTCATCTTGTTTATCACTCGATTGTGAAGAGAATGCACTCTCTTCAATCAGCTGATTGATTCCACGCTCAAAATTCTCAAACCGTTTGGCTACCTTGCTGCGAAACAGAGCAAAAGTAGCCACGGCGACAAAGCCGGCCGCAATGATGATCGTCAAAATCAAATAATAAAAAGTTTCGTTCCCTTTTTGATAGTACAGCCGCTGAGCACAGGTTTTTAGATAGCCAATAGGTTGCCCTGTCATATCACTGAGTAAGGTGTAATGCGTGATATTATTTTGATCTCTTTCAATACCCTCTTGATTATGACTAACAGGTAAAATCACAGGAGCATCGGTAACTACAATGTCATTTTTAGCGGTTAGTAGGTTCTGATACTGAGAAGGGAAACGGCGGGTTAAGTGCTGTCCCCATAGCATCCACCCCACAACATCAGCCGTACCTTCACTGTTACGCACCGGAGTTAGGCTCACCACCCACACACTATTTTCCACACGGATGAGGCCAGAGCGGCTAGTTTTATCCTCATCAAGTGTGTGATGCATCTGAATTAAATGGTCGCTCACACCTTGTGAGCGTATCAACTGTTCCACTAACGAACAGTTTGTGCCAGGTTCAATATCCCGACATAAGTATTCAACCAATTGCGAGGATTCGGTGATGAAAGCCAAAACGTCTAAACCTAAAGTATCGAGGGAATCAGGATACAAGTTGCGCTCAGCAAATTGAGTGTCGCCATTCAACAGCAGCAGATAAGTTTCATCCCAATAAGCCCAATCATAAGAACGCTTTTCTTGCTGTACTAAAAGATCTTGAATGACCGACTGAGCTTGATTGCTATCTCGATGAATCTCAATTGATTCAAGTTCATTCAAACTATATAAAAAAAAGTGGCGAGTAATAAATAAGCTGCTAAGAATGATCCCAACCAACCCGACAGAAAACAACAGAGCAGTTTTCGTGTGTAGAGTTATAAAACGCAAACGTAAGAAAGTTTTCATAGCCATAGGTGTCTTTTTCTTAGTCAATCCCACATAAACTTTAGACTGAAATTACTTCATATTCTTAACGCAGTTTCTCGAATGCTGTTTACTGCACATTAATTGCTATTTCAGCCTTAATTTTGTACAGATATGAGTTCGTTTACTGCGTATTACACAAACCACTCTATCGACAGCACGAACAGGAAATTACTCATCTCTCATCACAAAGGCAAACGTTTGCTTTTATTCTTAATTTTAGTATGATTTTGGCTGTTTTCGCTATTACCTATTGCTTGAATGTAAGGATTCACTATGTTTGGTACTGCTACACGTGAAAATGCCACCCGCGTTTTACTGCTTGGTTCCGGAGAATTGGGCAAAGAGGTGGCAATTGAATGCCAACGCCTTGGTTTAGAAGTGATTGCCTGTGATCGCTACGCCAACGCTCCAGCAATGCAGGTGGCGCATCGTAGCCACGTATTGGATATGCTCGATGGCGATGCGCTACAAGCCATTATCGAACTCGAAAAACCAGACTACGTGGTGCCAGAAATTGAAGCAATTGCCACTCACAAGCTGGTTGAACTGGAAGCGCAAGGCTTAAACGTGGTCCCCACTGCAACGGCCACTCAATTGACGATGAACCGTGAAGGCATTCGCCGTTTAGCCGCAGAAACTCTTGCCTTACCTACCTCTCCTTATCAGTTTGCTGATGACTATAATGATTTTGTACTGGCGATTGAGCATGTCGGTATGCCTTGCGTAGTTAAGCCTGTGATGAGTTCATCAGGTAAAGGCCAAAGTGTGATTAAGACGCAAGAGGATATTAGCCGCGCTTGGGCATACGCTCAAGAAGGTGGCCGCAGTGGAGCAGGGAGAGTGATCGTCGAAGGCTTTATCGATTTCGACTACGAAATTACTCTCTTGACGATTCGAGCAGTGGATGGTGTCCATTTCTGCGCTCCCATTGGCCATCGACAAGAGGAAGGGGATTATCGCGAATCATGGCAACCACAAGTGATGTCGGCTAACGCAATTAAAGCCGCTGAATATGTAGCAGAACAAGTGGTTAATGCACTCGGTGGTTACGGCTTATTTGGTGTTGAACTGTTTGTAAAAGGCGATAATGTTATCTTCAATGAAGTGTCCCCTCGCCCACATGATACGGGAATGGTCACCCTCATTTCGCAAGAGCTGTCTGAATTTGCGTTACACGTGCGCGCGTTCACGGGTATGCCAATCAACAGTATTACCCAATATGGGCCATCGGCATCTGCGGTTATTTTAGGTCAAGGCACCTCCACTAACCTTAGATTTGATGGAATAAATGAAGCACTGTCTATCCCACACACTCAACTTCGTCTGTTTGGTAAACCAGACATTGATGGACGCCGTCGGCTTGGGGTTGCTCTGGCGAAAGATAAAGAACTCAAACAGGCTTTGCACAACGCAATTCAATGTGCCAAAAGCGTGCAAGTGATTCTGTAAAAACGCAAAGCGAGCCACTAGGCTCGCTTTCATTTTCTTCACCAACAATACTCGCTGCAGAGCCTTACTATTTAATCAGTTCACTGACCGTGCCAACCACACTGTCCGCGGCTTTTCTCATTTCATCAATCAGCTTTTGCGTCTCTTCTAGTTTGCTGTTACATGCCGTGACTTGGCCTTGAATTGCCCCCATCATCGATGTCGAGCTGTTGGTCAGTTCGCTATTGAGCTTAACAATATTACCAATTTCATCGGTCGCTTTGGTGGTATTGGAGGCCAATGAGCGCACCTCATCAGCAACCACAGCAAAACCCCGGCCATACTCCCCGGCACGCGCAGCCTCGATAGCGGCATTGAGCGCCAGCAAATTAGTCTGTTCTGCTATGCCTGTAATGGTGGTTACAATTTTGGTGATTTGCTGCGACTGGTTGGCCAGTTGCGTCATCGATGTATTCGCCTTAGTGATCGCGTTATCAATCTCTTTAGCAATGGAAGCGGCTTCGGCTAGCGTTCCCGTCCCGAGTTGAGCAATATGTACCGTTTCTTGCGAGGTATGATGCGCGACTTCTGCTGCATCTTTAATCGCCCGAGCTTGCAGTACTCGTTGCGTGACATCAGTTGCAAACTTAGTCACACCAATGACTTTATGATCTTCACTAAATACGGGGTTATAGTTTGCTTCCAACCAAATTTCATCGCCATGTTTTGTAAAACGTTTAAATAATCCCGTTTTAAAATGGCCGCTGGCAAGCGACGCCCAAAAATTCGGGTTCTTCTTGTAAAATAGATCATCACAAAATAATCGATGATGCTGACCAACCACTTCTTGTAATTTGTACCCAACACAGGA
>NZ_CAWNIB010000268.1:0-18776 GCF_963874405.1 Vibrio sp. V08_P9A1T1 | reverse complement strand
CAATCAACACATCGATAGCTGAGGAGGTGAATGATGAACGACCCCATAACGGCTGACACCAAACAGCCAACACCGCTGGCGATCTATTACCGCCAGCGTCTAGAAAAATCACGTAACCCTATAGAGGTAATGGCCATTTTAGCTCTGATTCATTTATGTCACTGGTGACCATGAATAAAGGCATCTTGCATACCCTAAACTCTTGAGTTAGCTATGCTCCTGTTACCCCCAACTGCATAATTGCAGGATGCCTTTCCTTTTCGATGCACATCACTTTTTCTTCGTCCTACTTTTCATCTTTATCGTAAACGACTACCATGACATCGCTTTTTTAAAGCCAATTTATAGTTTAAATTCTCAGGGCGGGGTGAAATTCCCCACCGGCGGTGTGTTTGTTTTTTCAGTTGAGAAGGCAGATGAGCCCGCGAGCGCTCGATGTATCGAGGTCAGCAGATCTGGTGAAAAACCAGAGCCGACGGTTATAGTCCGGATGAGAGAGAATGAAGAGACGCCAGTTAGTTCGCTAGCTGGTGCAATTTGTTTTGGATTTGATCCCTCATAGCAGCCCTGATTCTGGTGATTTTTTAGGAGTACAACCATGAATCAGCTATCTCTACTTGCCAAATTTGGCGACCCTATTACTCGTGTTGAAAACGCACTGTCTGCGCTTAAAGAAGGGCGAGGCGTGTTGTTGCTTGATGATGAAGATCGTGAAAATGAAGGCGATATCATTTATGCGGTTGAGTCACTGACCACACAACAAATGGCACTGATGATCCGTGAATGCAGTGGCATCGTCTGCCTATGTTTGACCGATGAACAGGCTAATCAACTGCAACTGCCCCCGATGGTAATGCATAACAATAGCGCAAACCAAACCGCTTTTACTGTCTCGATTGAAGCAAAAACAGGTGTAACCACGGGCGTTTCAGCGCAAGACCGAGTGACCACAATAAAAACCGCGGCCCGCTTTGATGCTAAAGCCGATGATCTTGCACGCCCCGGCCATGTCTTCCCACTTCGCGCTCGGGCGGGAGGTGTTTTGGCTCGTCGTGGGCATACAGAAGGGACGGTTGATCTTATGCAAATGGCGGGTTTAATGCCTGCGGGCGTATTGTGTGAACTCACCAATCCTGACGGTTCCATGGCCAAAACACCCGAGATCGTTGCGTTCGGGCAAAAGCACAATATGCCTGTATTGACGATTGAAGATATGGTGCTGTATCGAACAAGGTATGATTTCAAATTAGCCTAACTGTGATGGCCCAGAGAGATAAAGCTTCTTTGGGCCAGTCGGCATCTTCTCTATTGCTCTACATCTAGTAAAATAGATAGGTGTCCGATCGCTCTTCTGCTACAGTGCCGTGCTATTTCTTAACAGTCTGTCATCTTGATGGCACTGGAAATCTAACCCTAGGATCTATTTTGACCAATAACGATATTTTACGCCGTATTCGCTACACTTTTGACTTTAAAGACTCAGCTATGGTTGAGATTTTTGCTGCGGCGGACGGCTGCGTTACTCAAGAGCAAGTGACTACTTGGCTAAACAAAGAGACGGAATCTGTGTTGAGTGATGTGGATCTAGCGATATTTCTCAATGGCTTAATCAATACAAAGCGTGGTAAACGCGATGGTGAACAACCTCAGCCTGAAACACGCTTAACCAATAATATGATTTTCATGAAATTGCGTATTGCGCTGGATATGAAAGCAGAAGATATTTTAGACACATTAGCTTTCATCGATTTTCGTTTAAGTAAGCACGAGCTCAATGCATTTTTCCGCAAGCCTGACAATAAACACTACCGTGAATGTAAAGATCAGATCCTGCGTAATTTTTTAATGGGTGTTCAGCGTCAACTGCGTCCAGAAGATAAACGCGAATATCAAGAAAAAATCGATTAAACCAAAGAAATCTCCTGTAAGTCATTAGGGATCTCTTCATTGAAAAAAGCCATGTTGACATGGCTTTTTTACTTTTTTACTTAGTGATCAACGATCTTCATTCTGACGCTTACGAATATCAGTTTTACCTCTTCTTGCTAAACTTTAAAGCGGTCCACCAACTCATAGAGTTCGTTGGCTCGGCTATTCAGCTGTTGGCTACCCGCTTGGTTCTGATTAGCCAGTTCAGCCGATTGACTACTTTGATCAGATATCACCACAATACGCTCTGATATCTCTTGCCCAACAATACTTTGCTCTTCTGTTGCCGTTGCGATCAGTGCGTTCATATCCATAATCGTGGCAATAGAGTCTTGAATTTTTTGTAATGCTGTCGATGCGGCATTGGCTTTTTCTACGGTGCTTAAGCTACGACTTTGGCTTGAATCCATCGCTTTAACTGCGGCATCAGAGGCATTTTTCAGTTGCCCGATCATGGCATGAATTTGCCCTGTACTGTCTTGGGTACGGCTGGCTAATTTTCGGACTTCATCTGCTACTACGGCAAATCCTCGTCCTTGCTCGCCCGCGCGAGCCGCTTCAATCGCTGCGTTTAACGCCAGTAGATTGGTTTGTTCCGCAATATCTTGGATAACCGCAAGTAGAGACGAAATGTTTTTCACATCGCCTTCCAGTTTTGAAATCACAAGGCTCGCTTCAGCGACCTCTTTGGCGAGATCCTGTACCGATTGTGCGGCCGAATCAACAATCTCATGGGCATCTTTGGCGTTGTCGTCAGCATCTTTTGCTGATTGAGCGGCATGATGGGCGTTGTTCGAGATCTCTGTTGCAGTCGTGGTCATTTCTGTCATCGCTGTCGCTACTTGATCGGTCTCTTCACGTTGCCCTGATGCAATGGCGTCAACTTGTTGTGCTCGTTGTGTCATGTCATTGGTTTCATCCACAACCTGTTGCCCAACTTGGTGTACGCGCGCAATGATACTTTGCAAGCTGGAGACAAAGGCATTGAAGTTATCACTTAGTCTTGCAAATTCAGGGGCGTTGAATTTTTCCATTCTTGCAGTTAAATCAGCGTCACCGCTTGCAAATGAACGAATCGATAAATCAAATAGCTCGAGAGGACGCATGATACTGCGATTTAAAATGATGGCGAAAAAACCGACGATGAGGATAATGATCAAGCTCATCAAACCGATATTGACTAAACTGCTTTGCATATTTTCCGCAGCGAGTGTTTCCATGTTGGCGATTACGGCATCAATGTCATCGGTGTAAAAGCCAGTGCCTATTATTAGATCCCATTGTGGCAAATAGGTAGAATAGGCCAATTTAGGTAGTGGTGTCGTCTCTCCCGGCTTGGGGAAATAGTAGGTAGTGAACTTATCTACTTTGGCATTTTTGATTAAATCTTGGATTAAATAGTTGCCATGCGTATCTTGCATGTTCCAAAAGTTATCGCCTAAACCAGCATTACTTTGGCCCAGTAGTAGTCGATCCCCTTTGCTATTGTAGCCAAAGATATAGCCACTATTTTCAAACGCGATGTCACGCAGTATGGTGATGGCTTCGCTGAGGGGAGCGTTCTTTTGTTTGAGTGATTTGAGCGCTGTATCGGCAATTTGCAGATATGAACGCAGCTCATTTTGTTTCATCTCCATCATGCTAGCGCGGGTAGCAGCCATTTGTTCGTGATTCAGTTTTTGTGTTTCTGAAAAACTGAGATACATCATACTTAACGAAATAATCAGTAGCGGAACAATGGATAGCACGTAGAGTCTTTGGCGAATAGTCAGGCTCATGGTTATTTCCTGTTGTTATGTTATTGGCCTTGGTACTTTAACTGACGGTTGACATGCTCGTTGTTGTTATAAATATAGCTTAGCTAAGTTTGCGGCACCGCGTCTTACAAAGAGCATATTTTCATATGAAAAATGGGTGTTATGTCAAATTGGAATGCTAAGTAGAGTTGTTATGCCCTCTATGACTTGCCCGTGGCTTTCATTTCACCGGTTTAAGCTTAATTTCTATATAGAGTATAGATAGGCTGTGATATACTCCGCGCCCACTTTACTTTCGAAGAGCCAGTGACCATGAGCCTGAAAAATGAAATTCAACAACTCAATAACCGTTTAGATACGTGTCGCCATAAGCTCGATGCGGCTAAAGGTCGTGGCGATCAAGTAATGATCAGCAAATTTACCGATGAAGTAGAACAACTGACGAAAAAGCTCGCTCAAGCAAAACACAAGCAAAATTATACGGTGAGCAAAGAGCGTAAGAGTTTGCTCGATATGCCATTTTCTCGTGAGTTGACCAAAGCCGAACAGGCGGATTTAGGTCAATTGAAAAAGTCAGTTAAAGGTTTAATCGTGGTACACCCGATGACAACAATGGGCAAAGAACTGCGTTTAGAAGTGATGACTGGTTTCGCTCCAAAAACCTTCTAACCATCATTTTTTACGACAGAAAAGAGCCAGATAATCTGGCTCTTTTTGATCGTACCTGCGACTCAATAGCCCATAAGTTGCAATAAATTCTCGGCGGTGTGGATTGCCTCTTTGCGGTTAGCAATATTCAGTTTTTGGTATAGGTTGCGGATGTGGGTTTTGATGGTGGTTCCTGCGACATCCAGCTCTTGTGCAATTTGCTCATTGCTAAACCCAGAGTAAATAAGCCCCAAGACTTGCCATTCACGTTGAGTGAGTGGGCTGGTACGAACCAGCTCAGGAATATTTGGGTGATTAACCAGCTTCTCAACAAACTCTTCGTCGAAATGGACTGATCGGCTGCGCTGAGTGGTAGAGATCTCTTTCATTAACTGTTGTGCGCGGTGGCGTTCCAGATCTCCCAATTCGGATCGGCTAGAGAGTTTTTCCAACAAGTGGCCGATCTGAGAACCATCGATTAAAAAGTTACCCACCATACCCGTCTGATTGGTTAACTGTAGCGCCTCTTTGAGTTTTTCTTTCGCCACTTCTTCATTGTGCACTGTGGTGGCTAGAACGGCTTCGAGGATCAAATTACGGTTTAGGTCAGTAATCAACTGATAAGTTTGCGCTTCGTGCTGCATAAACGTCAAAGTTTGAGTCGCATCTTCCAAATGACCTAAGTGAATCTGAACTCGAGCAATATTGCGCCATTGAAGCTGTGAAAAGTGATTGCATGCTTTTTCTGGTCGAATGGTGGTCTTGAGCCACTGCAACATTGCTTCATCATTGCCACGAGCTTGCCAAAATAGAATCAGTGAGAGCGAAGCATTCGCTGTCCAGTCTACGTGATAAGTCGATTGTTTCAGTAAGTGCTGTATTTGTTCGATGAACTTACCCGCTTTATCGAGTTCACCACGGCCAATAGCAATACGCGCCAGCATAGAATAACTGTGCAGATGTTTGCTTGGAGAGTGGTTGCCCAATACGCGTAGTCCTTTATAAGCGCACTCTTCCGCTTCATCCAAGCGGTTCCAGCACCACAGGATTTGGGCACGTATCCGTAGTAAGAATTCATGCAATGGCACTTGCTGCAATTGCTGCTCTTCAATTAATTTGAAGGCAATATCCTGCACTTCAAAAGCGGCTTGCACATAACCTTGGGCAATCAAGATCTCGCTTTGCTGTAGTAATGCCCATAGCGCTTGATGGTAAACCTGATACTGGCGTGCCAGCTTTTCGGTTTGTTGCATCATCGAGAGTGCACGGCTTAATTGACCGAGCACGTGGTTCACTTCGCCGACGACTGAAGTGGCGACAATACGACTGCGGTAAACGGTGTGATCCAGTTGGCTCAGTGCTAACTCCGCAAGTTCTAAGGCTTTTTCTGGCTCATTTTGGTTGATCGCGACTTGAGCACGTAGGGCATTGAATTCGCCTTGTTCTTTGGTGCTTAGCTGAACATTGAGCGCTTTCATCTCGTTGGTCGATTTGGTTAGCAGATCCCCAACGTCAAAGTAGCGGTGCTGACTTTGAGCCAGCCAAGCTTGTAGCATACACAGTTTAGGCTCGCGATAGAGTTGGGCCGGAGAGAGTTGGTTAATGGCCTCTTCGAGAGCCAAAAGCTCGCCTTGGTTGAACATCTTCCAGCCAAATTGCGTCAAGATAGTAGCGAGTAAGTCAGTATCGTTAGCGAGCGTGGCGTGACGCAACGCTTGATGAGGTGTGGCTTCTTGCAACCAAGCGTGCGCGGCGGCACGGTGTAGATCGTGTTCCTGCTGCGGGATGCGCGCCAAGCGTTCATGAGAGAGGAATTCCGCAAATAAGTTGTGGAACCGGTACCAGTTGTGTTCACCTTCCAGTGGATAAATGAATAAACCATAGCGGTTGAGCGACTCAATCATGCTCAGCGCGTCGTCACGTTTGGTGAGTGCAGAGACTAACACGTCATTAAAGTGATCGAGCACCGAGCATTGCATCAAAAATTGGCGCGTTTCTTTATCCAGCAGATCAAACACTTCCTCAACTAAGTAATCCCATAAATGTGCATGATTAAACTGCGATACCGACTCCGCTGTTTGAGCCAACGTGCGCTTTTGGTGCTGTGCTTGTAAGGCAATCAATTGCAGTGCAGAGGGCCAGCCTTCGACATAGGTGCACAAGTTGTTGGCAGTATCATCATCCACGCCATCAGAGACCCGTTGATTAAAGAAGCGTGTTGTTTCTTCTGTATCAAAGGCGAGTAGCTCATTACCAATTTCGATCATCAAATCGCGTACGCGCAAGTTGGCCGTGCCTAATGGTGGTGTGGCACGGCTAGTGACGACCAGCGTTAGGTTGTCTGGCATGTGTTTGAGGAAAAAGCGCATCGCTTCGTGGATATCGTCATCGGCGATCAAATGGTAATCATCGAGAACCACATAGCACTCTTTGTTAAAGCCAGACATTTCCGAAAACACTTCACTAAATAACGAGTGTAAAGAAGAGAACTGGCGTCGCTCGGCCAGTTTTTGGGCATTTGGACAACTTTGCTGAGTCGCTTTATTAATCGCTTGCAGTAAGTAGTTGATAAATCGGAACGCATCATTGTCGCTTTCATCGATGCTATACCAACCCACATTGGTCTTGTCTGATAACCATTGCGCTGCCATGGTGGTTTTTCCATAACCAGCAGGCGAACGGAATAGCACGAGTTTGTAGCAAGGTGCTTGGGCAAGCAGCTCTAACACACGCGGGCGAACGATGGCGTTGTGTAGGCGGCCGGGACGAGTAAGCTTAGAAGGTATCCACATCTTCCAGATTCCATTTATTGTTCTTGTTACTGACTTAAAAGCTGATCGCAGCTTTGGAGGTGCTTAGTAAGAAGAGCATCATTATTTAGGAGTACACAAGTGAACTATCACTCATTTTGTGTGGATGTTACTTGATGTCGTGACGCACGTTTATTGATCCATCCCGAGATTCTTGCAGGATTCACATTTACTCATCATCTACGCCCTGTAATTGTGACTTTAATCACTAAAAATTCTTTGTTATGCGCTATATAAAAACTGAGCATGTACAAAATCTCATGTAATTTGTAAATGAAGCTCATTTTTTTGAGAGCCAATTCTCATATTGAGAGATTGATATTCCCGATCGAAACCTTAGCGTCATGAGCGGTATTTAGGCTAGTGAGCAAGGTGATGTGATCACAATCACTGCTTATGAACCGCTATGTGCAACGAATGAGAGATAGATCACTGCGACTCTGGTGCTCGCCCTCTACGCCCTGAGCCCTCCTCCTAAACGAGGTCATTTTTAGGAGGATGCCGACCTTGCGTAGCTGATGCACGATATGCCGAAGATGAATTAAAACGACTAAGTGAGATTTCGCTAATGAAACCTACGCAACAGAAGAAGTTTGATAAAGCTTCGTTCCAAGACAACGTAAAGAAACACCTGACTGCCACCTACGCCACCACCATTGAAAATGCAGATAGCCGTTCATGGTATCTCGCAATGGGGCGCGCACTGGCTGAATTAACGATGTTTGATCTACTCGAAACTGAGCAAGACGAGCGCATTGTTAACGCTAAGGGTCTGAACTACTTATCACTTGAGTTCTTGATTGGCCGTTTAACGGGCAACAACCTCATCAGCATGGGCCTGTATGAGCAAATCACGGAAGCGATGGCTGATTTAGGTCAGAACCTAACGGATTTATTAGAAGAAGAACGTGACCCATCCTTAGGTAATGGTGGTTTAGGGCGACTTGCGGCATGTTTCATGGATTCGTGCGCTGCGCAAGAGTACCCAACCGTAGGTTATGGTTTACATTATGAATATGGTTTGTTTAAGCAATCTTTTAGTGAGGGCCACCAACAAGAAGCTCCTGATGAGTGGCGTTGTATTGAAGGCTACCCGTGGGAAGTGGCACGACCACACCTAGCACAAGAGATTGGTTTTTACGGCCATGTTGACGTTATCAATGACAATGGCGTGGAAAAACGCCGTTGGATTCCGAGTATGTTTGTCCAAGCAATGCCTTGGGATTTACCGATCGTCGGCTATGAAAGCGACACGGTTTACCCACTTCGTTTATGGGAATGTCGCGCAATTGCGCCTTTCTCACTGGCTGATTTCAACAACGGTAACTACTTTGAAGCACAGCATGCCTTGATTGATGCAGGCAACATTACCAAAGTACTTTATCCAAACGATAACCACGAAAAAGGCAAGACACTGCGTTTGATGCAGCAATATTTCCATAGCGCGGCGTCAATGCGTGACATTTTGCGTCGTCATGCGGCGGCGGGTCATGACATTGCTGATCTTCCTAAATATCAAACCGTTCAGCTAAACGATACTCACCCAACGATTTCCATTCCTGAATTGATGCGTATCTTGATTGATGAGAAAGGCATGGGCTGGGATGAAGCATGGGCGATCAGCTCAAAAACGTTCGCCTATACCAACCATACGCTACTGCCTGAAGCACTCGAAACGTGGAGCGAGTCGTTGATCCAGCGTTTGCTTCCTCGCCATATGGAAATCATTTACGAAATCAATCACCGCTTCCTGCAAGAAGTACGTGCCAAGTGGCCGGGTGATGTGTCGAAACAGCAAAAACTCTCCATCATTCAAGATGGTTTCCACCGTGTAGTGCGTATGGCAAACCTTTGTGTGGTTGGCTCTTACGCTGTGAACGGTGTGGCAGCGCTGCACTCGGAGTTGGTAAAACGCGATCTTTTCCCAGAATTCCACGAGCTTTACCCAACACGTTTGCACAACGTAACAAACGGCATTACGCCGCGTCGCTGGTTGAAATTTTGTAACCCAGGTTTGTCGGCGCTTATTTCGGAAAAAATTGGCATTGAGTGGCCAGCGCACCTTGACCAGCTAGAAGCGATTGCGCAATACGCTGACGATGCGAAATTCCAAAAAGAGTTTATGGCGGTTAAGAAACACAACAAGCAGCGTCTGGCTGATTGGGTATCAGAGAACATGGGTATTGAGCTTGATACCAATGCCATCTTTGATGTGCAGATCAAACGCTTGCATGAATACAAACGTCAGCATTTGAATATGTTACATATTCTCTCTTTGTATCATCGTTTAGTGAATGACCCAACGTTCGATATGACGCCGCGCGTGGTGTTCTTCGCGGCTAAAGCGGCACCGGGTTACCACCTAGCTAAAGAGATCATCTACGCCATCAATAAAATTGCGGAAAAAGTAAATAACGATCCGCGCATTGGTAACAAGCTAAAAGTAGTTTTCATTCCTGATTACCGCGTGAGCATAGCTGAAATCATCATTCCTGCTGCCGATGTATCCGAGCAAATTTCTACCGCAGGTAAAGAAGCATCCGGTACCGGTAACATGAAAATGGCGCTAAATGGTGCTTTAACCATAGGTACGATGGATGGTGCAAACGTGGAAATTCGTGAGGAAGTGGGTGATGACAATATCTACATCTTCGGTTTGGAAGTGGACGGAGTCGAAGCGTTAAAAGCCAGTGGTTATAACCCATATGATTACTACAATGCGGATCCGCTGCTTAAGGCTTCACTGGATTTGTTGGTGGGTGAAGAGTTTACCCCAGGCGCTCCGGGCAAATTGAAAGCCACGTTCGATAGCTTGCTTGATGGTGGTGATCCATACCTAGTGCTGGCTGACTTCGCTTCGTATGTACAAGCGCATCAGGCGATGGACAAACAGTACCGTGACCAGGCTGGCTGGGCGAAGAAAGCGATTCTTAACACCGCGTTGGTGGGTAAGTTCAGCTCTGACCGCAGTATCCGTGATTACGTTAACAACATCTGGAAATTAGAAACCGTTAAACGTTAATTTTCAAGTAAGCCAAGGCCTTAGGGCCTTGGCTCTATGATGACTCATTATAATAAAACCCTACCCATTTGAAGGGGAAAGAAGTCCCTTCGGAGAAAGCGATGAAACAACTAAACGCATTAAAACAAGTAGCGGCGATGGCGAACATTGCCGACAGCTACATAAGCGCGTGGGGCGACGAAGCGAAAGTGGAAGATGAAACCATTATCCGCTTATTGGCGTCTTTGGGCTATGACACAACCAATGATGAAACGCTGCTGAAATCAGCAGAAAAGAAACACAAGAAAGATGTATTAGATCCTGTTCTCGTTATTCGTGAAGGTGAAGCGGTGGAAGTGCCACTTTATCTAGGTGCCAGCGCACGTGAAAGCGAATTTAACTGGCGCTTAGAAACCGAGCAAGGAGAGGTACTTGAAGGCTATCTTCAATCGCAAGTCGTTCGTGATGAACGCGCTGAGGGTGGCCCTTTAGTGTTTGCATTGCCAAGCGATTTGGCATGGGGATATCACAAACTGTTGGTGACACGGAAACGCCGTAAAGCACCGTATGAGCTCACGCTGATAGTGACGCCAAAAGCCTGTTACAAACAAGCACCTATTACTGAAGGTAAAAAATTGTGGGGCCCGAGTGTGCAGCTTTATACGCTGCGTACTCAGCACAACTGGGGTATTGGTGATTTTGGCGATTTAAAACAGTTAGTGGCGGATATTGCCTCTCGTGGCGGCGATTTTGTCGGCCTTAACCCGATTCATTCTCTCTTTCCTGCAAACCCGGAAGGGGCGAGTCCTTACAGCCCATCGTCACGCCGTTGGCTTAATATTTTATACATTGACGTGAGTTCAGTGCCTGAATTTGCTTTGAGTGCAGATGCGCAGCAAAAAGTAGGCAGTGCGGAGTTTCAGCAACGTCTTCAGAAAGTACGTGAAGCGCATTGGGTAAACTATACCGAAGTTGCAACATTAAAAATGAGTGTTTTGCCACTCCTGTTCACCGAATTTAAAAAACGCCATTTAGATAAAAATAGCGATCGCGCACAAGCCTTTTTGAATTTCGTTGAAGAAGGTGGTGAGAGCTTAGTGCACCAAGCGGCATTCGATGCGCTGCATGTCGATTTACATGCCCAAGATCCGAATGTATGGGGTTGGCCGGTTTTCCCTGAAAAATATCGTCGGTTTGAAAACAGCGCAGTACAGAAATTTATCGAAGACAATCAAGATAAAGTTCACCTATACATGTACTTGCAGTGGATTGCTGATGGCCAAATTAATGAAGCCCAAGCACTCGCGGAAGAAAAAGGTATGGCGGTCGGCTTATACCGCGACCTTGCGGTGGGTGTGGCTGATTCAGGCTCTGAAACTTGGGCTGATGCCGGTAACTTGATTTTAGACGCCAGCATTGGCGCACCGCCCGATATTCTTGGACCACTGGGTCAAAATTGGGGCTTACCACCGCTTAATCCACAAGTATTACAAGCAACTGCTTACGATGCTTATATCAAACTACTGCGCGCCAATATGAAACATTGTGGTGCGCTGCGTATTGACCATGTACTTGGTTTACTGCGCTTGTGGTGGGTACCAAAAGGTGAAAATGCCACTAAGGGTGCTTACATCTACTACCCAGTACAAGATATGCTCGCGATTTTAGCGTTGGAATCTCACCGCCATCAATGTAGCGTGATTGGCGAAGATTTGGGCACAGTACCTGATGAAATCGTCGATATTTTAGCCGACGCGGGTGTTCACTCTTATAAAGTGTTCTTCTTTGAAACCGCAGACGATGGCGGCTTTATCTCACCGAAACATTACGCCGCTCAGTCGATGTCGGCACTGTGCACACATGATATGCCAACGTTGCGTGGTTTCTGGCATTGCGATGATCTCAAAATGGGGAGCGAAATTGGTTTGTACCCCGATCAAGCCCAGCTCGAAGCCTTGTTTGAGGACCGTTTGAAATGTAAACAAGGCATTTTGGATTCGGTGGCATGGCATGGTTATTTGCCTGAGGGTGTGGGGCGCGATGCAAGCCTTGTTCCAATGGATTCGTATTTAAGTGAGGCGCTGCAATTGCACGTTGCATCTGGCGCATCGACCTTGTTAAGTATTCAGTTAGAAGATTGGTTGGAAATGGATAAACCCGTTAATATTCCGGGCACCGTTAATGAGTACCCTAACTGGCGTCGTAAACTTTCAATGAATTTGGATGAAGTATTTGCGCGTGATAATGTCAATCGCATTGCTGCACGTTTAACGGAAGTGCGAGCGAGTGTAAGTAAATAATCACTTACTGAATAAACCTTGATGTGGCTTAGTGTTATCTTTCTTAATCATGGCATGAAGAATTTTAGTCTAGGTCACTCAATGTAACAGCAGAGTTCGGTACACTGAACCTCGCTAGTATGCCCGCCATTTTAGCGGGCATTTTTATACGTTTAAAGAAAGTTAGGTTAGGAGTAGGGATATGAAAACAAAAAAGCTTTCAAAGCTAAAGCAGGCATATAGCCAACTTTCCCATGCATCATTTACAGATCCATTCTCATTTTTAGGCCCTTACCTTGCACCCGATCAAGGTGCGCTACGCGTTTGGATGCCGGGTGCCGAAAAAGTTGAGCTGGTGGTGGAAAATCAACCCCGCATTCTGCTTGAGCGTGAAGATGAGTCGGGTTTCATCCTAAAATCAAATATTGATTTACGTTTTACCCACTACCAATTGGCGGTCGATTGGGCAGGTGTCGAACAGCTCATCGATGACCCATATCAGTACCATGGTTTATACGCTGAATATGATGATTTACATACGCCGAAATCGATGTATCACCACATGGGTTCGCAGTTCGTAACTATGGATCGTGGTGGTAAACAAATCTCAGGTATCCGTTTTTTAGTCTACGCACCGCATGCAAAAGCGTGCAGTTTGATTGGCGCATTTAACCAATGGGATGGACGTCGTAACCCAATGCAGCGCATTGATTACGGTATTTGGGGAATTTTCATGCCCAACTTACCCGAAGGTACGCAATACAAATTTGAATTGAAAGGGCCTCATGGTGAAGGGTTACCGCACAAAGCCGATCCTTGGGGTTACTACGCCGAGCAATACCCTTCGTTTGCTTCGGTGACGTATGATCATCGGCGTTATGAATGGCAAGACCGTTCGTGGCAAGCTCGCCCCATCACCGAAAAGCGCAAGCAAGCGCTCTCTTTCTATGAGTTGCACGTGGGCTCTTGGCGTCGTAATTCGGCGGGTGAATTTCTAAATTATCGTGAGCTGGCTGATCAACTGGTGCCTTATTTGGTGGATTTAGGCTATACCCATGTAGAGCTTATGCCCGTTTCTGAACATCCATTTTATGGTTCTTGGGGATATCAACCTGTTGGCTTATTTGCGCCAACGAGCCGTTTTGGTACGCCTGATGATTTTAAATATTTCGTTGATCAATGTCACCAAGCTGGTCTTGGAGTGGTGCTCGATTGGGTTCCCGCACATTTTCCAGCCGATAGTCATGGTTTAGCCAATTTTGATGGCACTCCTTTATTCCATGACCCTGATCCACGCCGTGGTTGGCATCAAGATTGGAGTTCGTATATTTACGACCTTGGCCGCGAACATGTGCGCCGTTTCTTAGTCTCGAATGCGTTATATTGGTTTGAACAGTTCCATATCGATGGCATTCGGGTCGACGCCGTTGCTTCGATGCTCTATCTCGACTACTCACGCAGCCATGATCAATGGATCCCAAATGTGGATGGCGGCAGAGAAAATTACGATGCGATTGCCACCTTAAAGTGGATGAACGAAGAAGTGTACAAACACTTCCCGAATGCTATGACCATTGCTGAAGAATCAACAGCTTTTCCCGGCGTTTCAGCGCCAACCTTTATGGGCGGCTTAGGCTTTGGTTTCAAATGGAATATGGGCTGGATGCATGACAGTTTGGCTTATATAAAAGAAGATCCCGTCCATCGTAAATACCATCACAACGTCATCACCTTCCCGTTAGTCTATGCACACAGTGAAAACTATGTGTTGTCGCTATCACACGATGAAGTGGTGTACGGCAAGGGTTCGATCCACAACAAAATGCCCGGCGATGAGTGGCAACAAACGGCAAACTTGCGTGCTTATATGGGTTACATGTATGGCCAGCCGGGTAAAAAACTCAACTTCATGGGCACTGAATTTGGTCAAACGGCAGAATGGAATCATGATGACCAACTTCAGTGGTTCTTATTGCAGTTTGAACGCCATCAAGGAGTGCAGAATTTAACGCGAGATCTCAATAAGATGTATCAAGCCGAGCCTGCACTTTTTGAGTTAGACAGTGAGCCTCGTGGCTTTGAGTGGCGCTTACAAGATGCGGCCGATGCGAGCATTCTTGCGCATGAACGCATGAGTGACTGCGGTGAACGTATTTTAATTATCACCAATTTTACCCCTGTTCCTCACCAAGCTTTTCGTTTAGGTATGCCTGTCAAAGGTGAGTATCAATTACTGCTTAATACAGATGATAGACACTATGGCGGTAGCAGTTTTGAAGTCAAAAACCGTGTACTGACTGAAAACGTTGAGAGTGAGGGTTTAGACCAATCTATTTTGGTCTGTGTACCGCCACTGGCAACTCTCTACTATAAGCTAGAGACAAGGGTATAGTTGTCAACCCCATTGCAATTTAATGAGTTGAGTGGTTTCTTGTGAAGTCTCAACATCAAAATCCCGATTTACAGTGTGAATCGGGATTTTTACATCTGGCTGTCTCAGAATGAGGGTAAGTTTTTACCCATCGAAGCAATATCTTGCTCATACTGGGCAGGTTTTTGCTCAATCAAAAATACATACAATATAAGTGTTTGATTTTAAATATTAATAGAGTTGGCACTGACTTTGCTCTATGACGAGTGAACTTGTTTCATACCATTCATCATTAAAGTAAGGAATTTGCAATGCCAACTCCATGTTATATCTCTATCGAAGGCGAAACTCAGGGCCTGATCACTGCTGGTGCTCTGTCTACTGATTCAATCGGTGATGCGTTCGTTGAAGGTCATGAAGACCAAATGTTGGTTCAACAATTTGACCACGTTGTAACTGTACCGACTGATCCACAATCAGGTCAGCCTTCTGGTCAACGTGTTCACAAACCATTTAAATTCACCGTAGCGCTAAACAAAGCGGTTCCTCTTCTTTATAACGCACTGGCGTCTGGCGAGAAGATGAAATCGGTTGAGCTAAAATGGTACCGCACTTCTATCGAAGGTAAGCAAGAGAACTTCTTCACTACTACACTCGAAAGCGCGTCTATCGTGGACATTCACTGTGAAATGCCACACTGCCAAGATCCAGCAAACGGCGACTTCACACAAAACGTTACGGTTTCTATGTCTTACCGTAAAATCCTGTGGGATCACGTGAATGCGGGTACTTCAGGCTCTGACGACTGGCGCAAGCCTGTTGAAGCGTAATCACGCTTAGTTTTTGGGTCGCTCACTCGTGTTTCATGTCCTTGGGGTGAGTGGCCCACACCAAAACCTTAAGCTCAGTACGTAGCCTAGTTATGTATTGAGCTTAAGGTTTTTCGACATTCAAATGTGGAAGGGAAAAAGATGGCAAGGTTAAGTTTTAGGCTCACCGTGGAGGGTTTGGCAGACGACACGTTAGTGGTGCGTGAATACCAAGGCGTGGAATCGCTGTCTGATAGCGCGCAAGCGGGCCTGCATTGCTACGGTTTTCGCTATGAGATAAAACTGGCCAGTCGCCAATCTGGCTTAACAGCGCTGGAGCTGGTGGACAAAACCGCTCAGCTTGAGATGTTGCGTGATGGCCTTGTCGTGCAGCGCGTGCACGGCATTGTGCGCCAATTCAGTAAAGGTGATATTGGCCATCATCACACCTTTTACTCACTGACCTTAGTCCCGGCATTAGAGCGGCTATCACTGCGCCAAAACAGCCGTATTTTCCAGCTCAAAACCGTTCCCGAAATCCTCTCCATCGTACTGCAAGAGATGGGCATTAACGACTACGCCTTCTCGCTGAAACGTGAGTGTGCGCAGCGTGAATTCTGCGTGCAGTACCGTGAGACGGATATCGACTTCTTGCACCGCTTAGCCGCCGAAGAGGGCTTGGTGTATCACTTCATTCATGAAGAGGGGAAACACACCCTCTTTTTCAGTGACGACAGCCAAAGCCTGATAAAGCGAGAAACGCCTATCCCTTACAACGTCCTTGCGGGTGGCGTGATGGAAAGCCCCTATGTGTCGCAATTAACGCAACACAGCCAAACCGAAGTGAGCCACAGCGCGCTGCAAGATTACAGCTTTAAAAAACCGAGCTACTCGTTTGCTCAGCAAGCGCAAGGGCGCGAAATGGATTACCAGCAAGCGACCTACGAACACTTTGATGCACCGGGCCGCTTTAAAGACGACGTCAGCGGCAAAGCCTTTAATCAAATTCGCTTAGAGTACTTACGACGAGAAGCGCGTACCGCGACCGGAAAAAGTAACCATCCAGGCCTGCAAGCGGGCACAAGGTTTGATTTACAAGAGCATCTTGACGACAGCATGAACCGCGATTGGGTTGTAGTGCAAGTGCATCATCAAGGGCGTCAGCCACAAGCATTGGAAGAAGAGGGCGGCAGTGGCGCGACCACGTACAGCAACCAATTCACGCTCATTCCTGCTGATGTCACGTGGCGTGCGACACCGCAAGCCAAACCTCAAGTGGATGGCCCTTGCATGGCGTTAGTCGTGGGCCCTGACGGCGAAGAAATCTTCTGTGACGAACATGGCCGCGTCAAACTGCATTTCCCGTGGGACAGATATTCCAACGGCGATGAGCACAGCTCATGCTGGGTGCGCGTCTCACAAGGTTGGGCTGGCAGCCAATATGGCATGATAGCCATTCCGCGCATTGGTCATGAAGTCATCGTCTCGTTTCTCAACGGCGACCCAGACCAACCGATAGTGACAGGCCGTACCTACCATGCGACCAACAAAGCGCCGTACACACTACCGGATAACAAAACCAAAACCGTGCTGCGCAGTGAAACGCACCAAGGAGAAGGGTTTAACGAGCTGAGTTTTGAAGACCAAGCGGCGCAAGAGAAAATCTACCTACACGCGCAAAAAGACTTAGACGCCTTGGTGCTCAATGACGCCACGACGCACATCAAACACGACCAGCACCTCACGGTGGATAACGACCAGTTCACGCACGTTAAACATAACCACCACCTCACGGTGGAGGGCGAAAGCCGCGATAACATAACCAAAGATAGCAGTGTAGAGATTAGCGGGTCATTACAGCATAAAGTGGCCAAACTGACCGCGATACAAACAGGGCGCGAAATCAGCCTTAAAGCGGGAGCTAAAATCGTTGTAGAAGCTGGGGCTGAAGTGACTTTAAAAGCGGGTGGCAGCTTTGTCAAAGTGGATGCCGGTGGCGTGCACATCGTTGGTCCTGCGATTAACCTTAATGCTGGCGGAAGTGCGGGTAGCGGTAGCGCTTATGGTGGGCAATCCGCCATGTTGGCAACCCCACTACTTGATATGAAAGCTCCAGCCGAATTGCAAGCGAGTGCAATTAACGCGACCATGCAAAGCGGCCAAGCGAATGTGATCACTCATTTTGAGGCTGCCGCAGTACAATCCGCTGCGCAGAAATCATCTGCATCATCAGAAAAGCAGTCAGAAGCGAAGGTGGCAGAAAAGAGCGCTCAGGAAGAGAGCCCAAAAGAGGATGCACAAAACGAAGATAAAGCATCACTGCTACAATCGGATGTGTTGAAACCTTCAGAAGAGCTGGAAAAGTTAGCGAAGAAACAAGCCAGCGCTTTCAGAAAAGGCAACAATGGCGAAGAAGTGAGCTTTATTCAGCAAGCGTTAATCAAAATGAAATTTGATTTGCAAGCCGATGGTGATTTCGGTAATAAAACCAAAACGGCCATCGAACAGTTCCAAAAAAGTTATCAACCCAGTCATCAAACGCATCCGTCATACAGCATTGGCCCCGTTGATGGTATTGTTGGCCAAGGCACATTACTTGCACTGGATGAAGCTTTGATGGATGGTTGGGAGTCAAAATCGCAGTGTAAATTGATGATCAATTTTGACTTCATTAAAGAACTTGAAGGAGTAAAAAAGAAAGGATATGTTCCTGATGTCGAAAATAGTAATAGTGGTGTCACTATTGCTTCAGGATTTGATTTGGGAGCACGCTCAAAATCAGATTTAATTGCTTTAGGTCTCCCTGCTTCTTTGGTAGATAAGCTTACACCTTATCTTGGTTATAAAAAGAGTGAAGCTGAAGCTATTTTGATTAAGAATCCTCTTATGGTTAACGATTTTGAATTAGAAATTCTAGTATCAAAAGTAAAAAAATCAGAGACAAAACGTATTGTTGATTTATACAATCGAATATCCAAGACGACAAAGTTTGAATGTTTACCGTGGCAGGCTCAAACTGTCATTGCTTCATTGTCATACCAATATGGTTATTTACCATCAGAGACAGAAAATTTCTGGAAGCAAGCCATCGAACAAAATTGGGTAGAAATGTATGATAACTTAATGAAATTTGGTGATAAATATCCCACGCGCAGAAAAAAAGAAGCAAAAT